>JBGQGR010000110.1:0-8090 GCA_041497495.1 Anaerolineae bacterium
GGGGCTGTGTTGGCATTATACTCCTAATTGGATGGGATACGCCGTCCAAAGAAACCTCAAAGGTTTCGTCCGATCGACCGGCCACGCACGCCAGCCGAATCGATCGACACTCAGGCCACGCCTGATCATCGCCGACAACCCTTGAGGTTTTTAGCCACAATGAAACTCGATCGCCGAATGGGATCGAGTTTCTGTTTGGGCGACTCGTGGCCTAAAGGTTGAGAAAGAAAACGGGTGCAAGTGCTGCGAGCGCGGCGCCCAACTTGCAACGCCAGTACGAGCAGCGCCGGCCTTGGAGTCCGCGGTAGCCACTTGATTGCGAAGAACGCAATGATCGGTATCTACCCAGCCATGAGTATCTGCCAGATATGGGCAGCGGCCCCCTCATCGGCCTGACGGGCAACGCCGAATATGGCGACGTGAACAAGCACCGTGGCGAGAGCGGCGAACGACATTGCCAGTGGAAGAAAGGCGCTCGGCTTTTTCAGTATTGAAAAGTTCATTCGGTAACCTCCAGAATGAGTTTCGAGCCATGCATCACGAAAAGGCACAGACATTCTAAAGAACTTTGCGCATTAGAGCAAGGCGCAAGTTGAAATCGGAAGGGGTGTTGCCAATCGATCGACGCTCAGGTCGCGCCTGATCATCGCCAAAAACCTTCGAGGTTTTGTGCCGACGAATTATCTCGACGACTATCCACATCCGCTTCCATCTGTTTATCCGCTTCGCGCAACAATCCGTTGATAGAAGCCCCAATAAAAACTCGATCGCCAACTGGGATCGAGTTTCTGTTTGCCGGGGGTAGTCGCACGTCGTACAACAGAACTTCAAGCGTTGTGTGACTCTATTTATTCGGGTGAGTGCGGAAAGGAAATTTTAAGCGCAGCAATTTCAGCCTCTTGCTGCGCCATCCGTTGTGCCAATTGTTGTTTTGCTTCACGTACGGTTTGCGGTATACCGCTGTCAAAAATTCGATTGAAGTTGATAACCAACACACCGCCTAATACGATGAACAGAATAGGAGCAAAGATAATAATCTGGCTATCAAGTGGAACCAATGATAAGAATAAAGCTAAGCTGAATAAACCCAGCACTAGGAAATATTCGCCGATAGACTTTATTTTTACTGCGCGTAGCTTAGCCTGACTTACCGAAGATTCGAAATTGTCAGCCTGTGCTATAGACTGCAATAGTTCTGTCTCTAAAGCAACCATTTTTTCTATAGAAGTCTTGGGAATTGCGGGGACCTGATTTCGATTGTTTTCGAGCAGAGCTTTATGCGATTGAATATCAATTTCCAATGTGGTCTTCGCTCCCGCTTTTGCTGCCGAATTATTTTTCGCAATTTCCCTTGAGCGGAGTATATAACCGATTATCATCAAGACAACGCCACCAAAACCCATGCTGTCGGTATACCATTTTGAAATGGTGAGCAGGAAGAGAATGTATAGAATTCCGCCTGACCCAAGACAAAGGTTGCCTAAGAGTAGGCCAGTCAAGTGAAAGCTAGTTGATGGCACCTCTATTTGTCCCTCTTGCGCCTTCGAGGGTTTTTCAATATGCAGTTTAGGATCAGAACCATATTTTTGAGCATCGGCAAAATCTATTGGCAGATCGCGACCGCAAAATCGGCACACCTGTGCCTCTGGGCGGATTAGCTCTGCACAATACAGGCATTTCTTAACTTCGCCCCGACTTAATTTTTCATATTCTAGAGCCTTATTGTCTGTTGAAGTAACTAAAGCAAGAACTATGCCAATTGGCCCCAATAAAAATCCGACTAAACATCCTGTAGCTCCTGAACGCCCTTTTTGGCGATAAATAGTCCCTGCTATAAGGCCACAAAGGAACCAAAAAATAACAATCGAAATGTCGTTCATGGCTTCATCTCCTACTTACTATCAAGAGCATACAGATTGATGCGGCGCGAATTAACAATGCGCTCGAAAGATCAGCTTGCATTGTACTCTCAAGCAGACAGATACAGCAAACCGACAACGTGAATCACACCTCCATCTCCTCTTCCTCTCGTGCGATCTCCCCCCGTTCCATCTTCCTACGCAAATTCTCCGGCCACACACTGACATCCTCCGACGGCAAAAACGTCAGGCTCGATCCCTTCTGCGTCAAAATATCGCGCGTGCGACAGTTGAGCACGGCCTTGGCCGCATCGATACCGGATTGCGTCACGCCCGCCACGCCGTGACTGACGGTGCTCGCGCCGCACAAAAACAATCCATCGAACTCCGTGCGCGCCGAAAAAGCCCACGGCCCCACTTGCGTCGGGCTTTTCTCGATGCCATATAAATTGCCGCGCGTCGCGTTCAGATAATGTTCGTTCGTCAGCGGCGTGCCGAGACTGTAAAACGTAATATGCTTGCTCAAGCCCGGCACGTGCTTCTCCAACCCGCGCACCATGCGCCACGCCAAATCTTCCTTCATCGCGTCGTAGTCCGTCGGGCGCGCGCCGTATTTGGTGTGCGCCCACTTCTCGAACGCCTCATAGCCCACGAACGCGAACGACTCGCACGTGTGTCGGCCGCTGTGTTTCTTCGACGGGTCTTTCAACGTCGTCGCGGTCAGGAACATGCCCGGTGGCGTCTCTTCGCGCAGCAACGCATCGGTCAGCCCTTCGCTATAAATCTGATCGACATCGGCGTGATCGTAAAACCAGAAGTTCCCGGAGTCGAGTCCCGCGTCGCGCCGCAGTTCCATATCGGTCGCGAAAAACAAACTCAGGCACGAGGTCGAATATTTCACTGATTCGATTTTGCGCCGCAATTTGGTTGAGAGCTGATCCCGATCGATTAACTGGCCGAACGTGACTTCGGGATCGGCGTTAGAGATCACCATGTCCGATCGGATTTCTTCGCCCGACTTGAGTTCAACCCCGATTACTTTTTTCCCCTCGACGATCATCCGCTTCACGCGCGACTGAAGTCTGATCTCACCGCCCGATCGTTTTAACGCGCGAACAAAAGCGCGCGGCAGCGTAAACGCTCCGCCGAGCGGATAATAGCCGCCATCGAGATAATGATACGTGATGCCCGCATGCATGAACGCCGAGACCTGCGAGGGCGGCAGTCCGTGATCGCCCGACTGACCGGCCAGCACGCCACGCAGCACCGGATCGCTGATGTGCGCGTTGATGAGATCCGCGCCCGAAGCGCGCATCCATTTCAGAATCGTCGGTGCGCTCAGCGCCGATTGCAGCGGATGGCTCAAATCGCCGATGCGTGACAGCGATTCGATCATGTTCGTTAAAGTGGCAAAATATGAATCGATGCCCGCCGCTTCCTGCGGAAAATGGCTCTTCAATCGATCGATTAACTTCTCTTTGCCTTTGGGGAAATCCACGCGCTTATCGCCGACGATGATGTGATCGTACCCGTCGGGATTGAGTTCGCAGAAAGTTAAATCCTGCGAAACGCCGAGGCCTTCATAAATGTTCCGCAAATGCCCGCCTTCGTGCAGGTCACCGATGTAATGCACACCCGGGCTGAAGCGATACCCATCTAGCGTGAACGAATGCGTCCAGCCGCCCGGTCGATCGTGCTGCTCGAGGACAAGCACTTTCTTCCCCGCTTGCGCGAGTGCAACTGCCGCCGTCAATCCGCCAGCGCCTGAGCCGATTACAATCGCGTCGTAGTCTGTGGTCACAGTGGACTCCTTATTATGGGAGAACATATCAACAATCTTTATGCTTTTGAGACATTCCCCAATTTATTCCAGATCCACTGTCAACCCATCTTTTTCCTGTTCGAACATCTGCGCGTTGTGCGGGCTTATGTACCCAGACCCACGTGCCGGGATTCGTATCGCTGGCATTGGTCCAATTCGTCGGGCTAGTGGCCAACGTCGTCAAGTTGGCCTTTTATATGCAAGGTTTGCAGTGAAATCCTATCTTGGTGCAGTCACACTTAAAATGACTACCATGATGACCACCAACAAGATCGCCGCGATGATGATCCCGTTCAGCATCTGCCGCTCTTGTCTGTGCCTCTCCGCTAATTGCGCGGCCAACATTTCTTGTCGTACCCGATCTTCATCCAAGAATTTCTGCGTGCGCTGTTGCGAAGCCGCTTCCTCACTGGCTTTCAGATCGGCCATGCCTTCTGCTCGCCGCGTGAAGCGATCGATCCGCTGCAGCTCGGCGCGAGCCATGATGTTATCGACGACATTCGGTGGTGGGGGTGCATACTCCGTTCCGCAGTTGGGACATTGCAAAGTGCGGTTGGCTGTTTCGATCAGTTGCGCCTGACCGCAATTCGGACAATCGAACAATGATTTACTCATATTTGATCAGCGTTCCGATCTTGGCCTGCGGGTCGATCAGCGCGCGGTGCACATTGCCAAACGGCACGCCCGAAAATATTCTGACTTCGATCGCTGGCTGCCGCTTCACCAACTCGATCATCTGTTGGACTTTGCCGATCATGCCGCCGGTCACATCGGAGCCGTGCGAGCCGCCAAGCGCCGATCGATAGCGATCGAGGGTAGCAGGCGTGATCACCTTGATGATCGGTCCCTTCATTGTAGCGTCGGCGTAGACACCGTTCACTTCGCCGCATAATAAGATGCGCGTTGGTTTGAATTCACCGGCCAAATAGCCAAACACATCTTCGGTGGAGACAATCGTCGCGCCGCGCGCACTATCGAGCGCCACGTCCCCATACACTAACGGAACTAAATTGTGATTGAGTGCCGATTGTACTCCATAAGTATCCAAGTGGATCAACTTGCCATCTTCACAGCGAGCAGACGCGGATGGCGGCAAACTGATCACAGGGACATCTTCTTCGATGAAGATATCGGTGACGATTTGATTCAACCTCGCCGCCGAGGCCGCAACTTTGGCGAAACCGATCCAGCCAATTGCATCTTTGATTCCAGCGCGCGTGCCGAATTTCTTCGCGGCCACATGCCCGAACGATCCGCTGCCGTGACCGAGCACGATTTTTAGATCGGGTCGTGATGTCCGTGCAGACTTGATCTCGCGCGCCAAGCGATGAAGGATCTGAACGCGTGCGTGTTCGACGCGAGTCTTGTTGGTGATCAACGATCCGCCGAGTTTTAAGAAGACAATTTCTGATTGTTGGTTATTCATTGCGTCCGAAGTTTGGCGCGTCATTGCGAGCCGCCACCCTGCTCAAATCTGGCAGGGCCTTCGGGCGGCGAAGCAATCCCAACGACAATCAAATGAGATTGCTTCGTCGGCCTAATGGCCTCCTCGCGATGACGCTGACAAGATTATTTGATCTCAGTCACAATTACACTCGTTGCGCCAGCGTTCTTCAATGAAGCCGCTACTTTCTCCCGATTTGATTCATCGACTAATGCGATCATATTCCCGCCGCGCCCGCCGCCGACGAGTTTCGCGCCGGCTGCGCCTGTAGATTTGGCCGCATCGATCAACTTCTCCAGTTCGGGACTCGATACATCGATCTGCCTCAGCAAGTCTTGATTGCGATCCATCAATGAGCCGAGTTGATCATTCGATCCAGTTTCAATTGCGGCACGGGAGGCTTGAGCGATGCTGCCGATTTGATCGAACAACGCCTCGTAGCGATCCCGATCGGCTTCCCACGCTCGACGCACATCGCCGACGGCGATCTTTGTCGGGCTGGCGATACCGGTGTTGCCGATGACAACCGTAAAGCGAGCAGCCACTTGAAACGTTTGAATCGGCTGTCCCTTGATGAAATAAACGGGACATTGATAAGCGATCACGGTGTTGTCGATGCCGCTGGGAGTGCCATGATGCAATTTTTCAACTTCATACACGAGAGCCGAAACAGTTTCAGGCAAGAGGCTAGCTTGCCCAACGAATTGCGACAACGCTCGAACGATTGCGGTTGAGACCGCCGCGCCGCTGCCGAGTCCGCTAGCGATCGGGATCGTCGATCGGATTGTGATCGAACAATCGGGCAGGGGGACGCCGAGATGATTGATCGTTGCGCGGACAATCGCTGCCAGCGGATCATTTAGGCCAGCGCGATCGATCGAGATCGTGTAGTTCGTATCGATCGAGCGAATGGTGATGCCGCGTCGATCGCTGGGTTCGATCGATACAGTCGCTTGCACTTGCAGCACCGGCGCGGCGATGGCGGGTCGTCCGTAAACGACGGCATGTTCGCCGAAGAGAATAATCTTGCCGGGAGCCGTGGCCGTGATCATGCGGCGCGCGGCAGAAGATAGAGGATCAGCACGACGCTCAAGGCCCATAACACCACATCGATCTGCATCGGCCGATCTTTGAACAACACTTCGTCCGGCGGCGCGATCTCGCCGCGCACGTGGATGAGATACAGGTAACGAAAGATGCCGTATAACACGAAGGGAATGGTCAGCATCATCGAGTGATTGGCGGGCAACCCTTCGGCGAGAAAAGTGTAGAGCGAGTAAGCCAGGATGGTGCTGGCCATGATCACGTTTAACATGCCGTCTAGAAATTCGAGATTGTATTCTTCCAAGATCGCGCGTGTATTCGTCGCGCCGTTTTGCAGCAGCATCAATTCCTGGCGGCGTTTGCTGAAGCCGAGGAATAAGGCGAGCAGTGCGATGCACACAAACATCCATGGCGAGAAGCGTACGACTTGCACCAGCGGCACGCCCGCGCCAACACGCAGCACAAACCCGGACGCGACGACGATCACGTCGACGATGACGACGTGTTTCAACTTGAATGAGTACGCCACGTTGAGCAGCGCGTAGATCGATAGGATGATGCCGAAAGTGGTGTTGAGCCAGAACGCGATCGGCATAACGATCAACGGGAGCAGTACCACGGCGATGAGTGCGATCGATTTGGGCAGTTGGCCAGAGGGCAGAGGCCGGAATTTCTTTTTGGGATGCTGCCGATCGACTCCGATGTCGACCAGATCGTTCAAGATGTAGACGGCGCTCGACATCAGGCACAACAAGCCAAAGCCGATGATCGATTTGCCCAGTGGCGTTGAAAAGAACGGGCCGGACATAAAGAGTTTGGAATCGAACACAACGGCGGCAAAAATGACGACGTTCTTGGCCCATTGTTTGGGGCGCATGGTGCGCAGGAGACCGGTGAGTGTTGAAATCATTATCGTTTTTCCAAATGTTGATAGAGAGAAGGCGAGATAGCGAGAGAGAATATACCATAGTCTGAGGTAACATCGCAACTAAGAAAGCCCGCGCCTGATCTTGAGGAACCCCTTAAAACAATAATTCGTCAAAGAACTAATTGGAATATAATATTCATAACTTCGAAGTACGTCTGTGAACGGGAGTATGCGTTCACCGTGAACAGCAAACACTTCCTCGGCTGGTCTAGCAAGATCATCTTGCTAGACTGTAGCCCCTCTAATTTCCAACAGTCGGCAAGGCTACGGAAACAACTCATGGCGGAGGCTAAGGAAATGAATCAACAACATAGACAATGGCGCAGAGTTGTAGTGCGAATTGCTGCGGGGTTATTGATAATAGTGATAATAGCAATTCTAGTGGGTCGCTGGTCGTCACTACTTGTTAGAGCGGATAACGCATCTCAATCGGTAGTTGACGGGCAACCAAGTTCTAAGCTGACCGATGCGATCACGGTTGCCCTTAATATTGCCAAAGCCAGAGGGCTATTGGGTGATCCTGAAGATATACAGGTCGCGAAGGGAATGTATTCGGAATTGATGCCTCCCGGTACAGCAGATTCAGCCGACAAGGATCGATCGGTCTTATTAGTGGAAATTAAAGCCAAGTTCCTTCTGAACTGGCCCGGTGTGAGCAACATGCCTGCTAATTATCTTTACATCTATATTGACGAGAAAACAGGTATGCCATTTGAGAACCTGGCGTGGACGCAATCGATTCCAAGTCTTGATCAGAAAACATGGCTGAAAGTTAGCAAGAACGATACAGACAAATTTCCTATTCCAGATTATGCTGCCAATCAGGCTGTTGGGGTTAATTTTGTAGGACCGACGCCAACGCGGGTTCCTGTACCATAGCCAAGAATTTCTTTGGATGGGAGGTATACGTTTACGATGAATAACAAACGTTCCCTCAAATGGATCGGTGAGTTCGTCTGGTTCACATTGTTCGCATTGGGCACTGTTGTCTTA
>JBGQGR010000111.1:0-8074 GCA_041497495.1 Anaerolineae bacterium
GATCGATCCGATCGCGGCAGTACATGATCGAAAATATATGGATTATCTTGAGAACGGCTATCGACAGTGGATGGCGACGAATCCGAAAACAATGGAGGGCCATGCGCCCACTTATTACGCCACAACTTTTCCGCCGCCGCGATCGCAGCGGCGCGGCGATCAATATGGCAATTACACTTTCGATCAAAGTGCGCCATTGGTTGAAGGAACATATCAAGCGGTGTTGGGCTCGGCGCGGTGTGCGATCACTGCCGCGAATTTGATCTTGAACAATCAGCGCGCGGCGTATGCGTTGTGCCGCCCGCCCGGCCATCACGCGGGCAAAGATTTCAGCGGGGGTTATTGTTACTTCAACAACACCGCGATCGCCGCCAAGATGTTAAGCGCGCGCGGCCGCGTCGCCGTCCTCGACGTTGATTACCATCACGGCAATGGCACGCAGGATATTTTCTACGATGACGATCGCGTGCTGACGATTTCGATCCACGCCGATCCGAGTTGGGAGTATCCGTATTTTCTCGGTTATGCTGATGAGATTGGCGCGGACAGAGGCGAGGGATGTAACTTGAACATTCCACTGCCGAGGCGAACAGATGCCGTGGCGTATTTAGCTGCACTCGATCGCGCGATCAAGCGAATTCGGAATTTCGACTCGTGGGCATTAGTCGTCGCCGTCGGGTTTGATACGTTCGATGGCGATCCGATCAGCCAGTTCGCGTTGAAGACCACTGATTACACGACGATCGCACAAAGAATCCGATCGATCAATTTGCCTACAGTGATTGTGCAAGAGGGTGGTTACAATACCGAGGCGTTGGGCTGGAATGCGGTGGCGTTCTTAAAGCCGTTTGTTGAATGAGCGATAGTGTGAATGAGAGAAAGAGAGAAGGAGAGATGAAATAATCGCTCAAGCTCTCCTTCTCTCTATCGCTCTATCAAATCAGGCTGTAACAAGCATTTCTTTCGCAAACGTCTCCGCCGCACGCAGCGTATTCTTCATCAACATGGCGATCGTCAAAGGGCCCACGCCGCCAGGCACAGGCGTGATCGCCGCAGCGACTTCGCTGACCGCACCGAAATCGCAGTCACCGACCAATCGATAGCCGGATTTCTTGGTGGCATCTTCAACTCGATTGACACCCACATCGATCACGACCGCGCCGGGCTTGACCATATCGGCCTTCACGAAACGCGGCTTGCCAATGGCGGCGATAAGAATATCGGCCTGGCGTGTGATCGCGCCGATGTCTTTGGTGCGCGAATGGCAGACGGTGACAGTCGCATTGCGACCGAGCAGCAACAATGAAACCGGAAGTCCCACAATGTTGCTGCGACCGAGGACAACCGCATTCGCACCTTCGATCGGCGTGCCAATCCGATCGAGCAATTCGATCACACCGGCCGGTGTGCAGGGCGCGAAAGACGGTTCTCGATTCTTCATGCCCAGCTTGCCGATGTTGATCGGATGAAAGCCATCGACATCTTTGGTGATCGGCACGGTGTTCAGCACCTTCTCTTCATTAATATGCTTGGGCATGGGCAGCTGTACCAAAATGCCATGCACTTTGGGATCTGCACCCAACTGCTTGACCAACGCGATCACATCGGCTTCCGAAGTGGTGGCCGGTAGTTCATGTGGAAATGAATCGATGCCATCATCTGCGCAGGCTTGGCGTTTGGCTTTAACGTACGAATGCGAAGCGGGATCATCGCCGACGAGGACCGTAGCCAATCCGGGCGCGAAACCCGATCGGGTTTTGAGATCAGCTGCCGCTTGCCGCACTTCGGCATGAATCGCGGCTGCTACTGCTTTTCCATCGATCAATTTGGCTGTCATAGTTGCTCCATAGAAAAAGATGATAACATAGCTTAAAGTTTAGCGTTGGGCAGTCGGGAATTGCAGTGGCAAATGTCATCTTCCAGCAAGAAAGTTGACATGCTTACTGTTGCACGGTAGACAAAACCCAGTGCCTCGTCTATAATCGCCCAACATTGTATAATAATCTATTCAAGAACGTAATTTTATTACGGGATGACGGCCATGTCGCAGCTCACTGATCTCGCCGCTGAAGTTTCAGCCTGCACTCAATGTATTTTACACAAGTCGCGCGTGAAAGCGGTGCCAGGTGAAGGGCCGGAGAACGCGTCGATCATGTTCATTGGTGAAGGGCCGGGCTTCAATGAAAATCAGCAGGGCCGACCATTTATCGGCGCGGCCGGACATTTTCTGGATGAGCTGCTGCACTCGATCGGGCTGAAGCGCGATCAGGTTTATATCACCAACGTGGTGAAGTGCCGCCCGCCCGGCAATCGCGATCCATTGCCGGAAGAGATCGAAGCGTGCCGCCAGTATCTCGATCGGCAGATCGCGTTAATCAAGCCCAAAGTCATTGTCACGCTGGGTCGTTTTTCGATGGCGCGCGCGTTTCCGAATGTGAAGATTAGCCAGGTGCATGGCCAGCCGCGCAAAGTCAATGGTGTGGTGTATGTGCCGATGTTTCATCCGGCGGCGGCGCTGCATCAGCCCAGTTTGCGTAAAACCGTTGAAGACGATTTTCAGAAGCTGCCCAAAATTCTAGCGGAACTCGAGCGCTTAGCGGAGGACGATAAGCCGGCCGAGGATGCGCAGCAGCTCAGTTTGTTTTGACTATAGCTAAGAAAGGAAATGCCGCGGAATGCTTAAGCAATACAAATCAAGACTCGCTCGAATCACTGGAGTATTCATCATCGCGTTGGCTGCCTTAGCATCGGTGGTTCAAATGGGCGCTGCCGATGGCTCTGGCTACCGGATCTATTTGCCACTTGTCTCTGGAGGCAACGGCAATTTCCCCAATTGCCGCTTGGGTGTAGGCGTTGCGCAGGGTTCTATAGCTAACTATAATTACAAGCCATTGAACATTGGCTGGTATACAGATTGGGGTGTGCATTTACCAGCTGTTGACGATTTGGGATATTACCCAGTAATACGGGTCACGCAAGATAAGTCGATCACAAACACGTATTTGCCAAGCTATCATATAACGCCAACTTTGACCTTCGATCCAGGGGGGCTGGGCTCAATCGTTCAGGCCCATACTGGTCAAACGTGGATTATCGGCAACGAGATCGATCGAGTGGGACAGAATGCCACGTTGCCCGATATGTATGCTCAGGTTTATCACGACGCATACGAATTCGTTAAAGGAATCGATCCGACGGCCAAAGTTTCGATCGGCTCGGTTATAGAAATAACCCCACTCCGATTGCAATACTTGGATATGGTGTTGGCCGCCTATCGAGCTAAATTTGGCGTTTCAATGCCGATCGATGTTTGGAATACCCATTTCTATATCTTGCGAGAGGTCGCAAACTATTGGGGGGCTAGTATCCCACCAGGGATCAATGTAATCACCGGCACTCTTTATACTCCTCCGCAAAACATCGATATCAATATTTTTAAGTCGCAAGTGATGACCCTGCGTACTTGGATGAAGAGCCACGGATATCAAGACCGGCCATTGATTGTCACGGAGTATGGCGCTTTAATGCCCTTGTGGTGGCTGGACGACTTTGGTGTCACGCAGTCTGACATGAACAATTTTAACCAGCAAGCGGCCAATTACATGTATACAGCAATCGATCCGAGTTTGGGCTACGCGCTAGATGGATATCGGTTGGTTCAACAATCTGCCTTGTATAGCTTGGATGACGATACCCCCTATTACAATGACTTTTCCTGGGGGACATTCTTGTTCCGGTCAACCAGCCCCTATACCTTGACTAGTATGGGCGCTTTTTATCGTGATCATATTGCGACTAGCATACTTGCTAACGTGGATTTGTATCCCTATCGATGGGCAACTAGCCCGACGCCTTTGATTATCTCTCCATCGAGTACCATTACCCCACTGTTTAGCGTTTCGGTTGTGAATGCGGGCAACACCTACGCGCCTGTATCACCGACGTTAAGGTTTTTTGATGTTACGGATGACCCCGCGATCCTTGTCGGTGATGCCGTGCTTCCGCCGTCTGAAGGCTGTGGCAGTATGAGCTCCGCCAGCATTATTTGGCCGAATCTTGGAGTCGGCGTTCATCAAATGAGAATCGTTGTCGACCCCGATAATCAAATTATCGAATCGCTCAAGACGAATAATGTGATGACCGCGACCGTGCTAGTCGGCACTCAGGGCGTTTATCTACCACTCATTGAACGCTAATCCGAATTGGTCTTATTGGTATTTCTCCTCTTCGCCCGTGTGTGTAGGACAGGCAAAGAACACTTTGTAGGCAATTGCCCCAAAGGGTAACTATTCAGCCTAATTTGCGAAAGGCCGACACGGATAGACACAAGCCTACGATGCGAGTTTCTTTAGCCACATAAAGTATAGGACGGATACATTTGGCGCTTTCACTGCGCCCAAACATTTTTGCCAGGACATGGCGATATCAATGAGATGGCTGAGTAGTTACGCGACCTGCGCTCTTATCTGCTATAAGTAGGCACGAGGAGATTGAAGACGATCCAAAAGTTTGCCAGCATCAGTACGATGATCAGCAGCAAAAGTCCAAATACTCGCCGCCGCGAAGAATAGCCAAGGAAACTGACATAACCTCCGGCCGCGAAAGCTGTAATGACCGGTAGAAGAGGGAAGGCAAAGCGAAATTGAGGTTGAAAGCGGTTGGCATTGATACGCATGTAGCTGGCCAGGACGCCCATTACCCATAGCCCAAGAATAAAAAGGATTTGTTTTGAAACAGTTCTATCGGGGCTGGTTAGGTGTGCGGCACGAATTCCCCCAATGCTTGTTATTGCAATAAACATCCACCATCCATAAGCTTGCCAATCTGGAGTAGGAATATTCATCCAGCCCAGGCGGGCCCAACCCGAGCTCAATGAAGTAAGGAGCACATCAGACCAGTAACTGATATTCGTGGCACTGCTCGACACACCGCCGAATGCCGTGATCGATCGAGTGAAATGATCATATAATGTAGGTTGAAAACGGATCAATACAGCCAAGCCTAAGAAGATCGACGAGCTGATAAAGCCTGGCAGAAGATAATCGACTCTGCGTCCGCGCGCGTTCAGTAGATCGAAGAGGAATGTGGCTACAACTACACCCACAGTAAATGCGGCCGTTACTTTAGCAAGAATTGCCAGACTTGAAAATAAGCTAGCCCACATGAATCGGCGGGGTTGGTTTGTGCTTATCAGGCTGATCAAAACGATTACGGATAAAGCAATCGCTAGCGCGTCGTTGTTAATGGCGCGGGACATGAATAGATATTGCGGCCATCCGGCTACGAGCGTTGCGGCTGCGATGCCCGTCACGCTGCTCGCAGCAAAAATGACGCGGGCTGTTTTGTAACTGGCCCATAAAGTAATCAATCCCAGAAGCATTGACTCGACCCGCACGGCCACAACGGTTACCGGTTCGTTTAAGATCCAGGCAAACGATCGCTCTGGGTGGACGAACATGTTAGGCGTGTTGCCCCAATCCGGGTTATTAGGCGGGAATTCGAAATGTAGCGAGGAGCCGCTTAGGAGGCCGACGAGCCGCTGCAGGTAGCCGCTGATCAAGTAGTAGAGCGGCATGTGATAACATTGTAAATCCGAGATGATCGCTGCCCGGGCCCACCATATTGTGCCGGCGGGAGGACTCGTGGCGATCTCTGGCAGGCGGCTGAAATTGGATACTTGTTCAATACATTGAAGATGAGAGGGCTCGTCGGGTGATTCACCGATGGGGATCGCCAGTGCATACAAGCTGCTGAGCACAAGATACAGCCCTATTGGCACGAGAATAAGATACTTCCGGGCAAAACGATCTAAAATAGAGCTGCGCATATGTGATGCTATGAGTGAGTGTCAGCTATTGTGTCTGGCGAAATCGCCATATACAGGAATTCCATTGTATCATGGACTCCCTTCCTGGAAGGTTACTATCGACACCGATCTCTTATAACAGGTAATGTGCGTTCGATGAAATTGATGGTTCAAATCCCCGCTTTCAACGAAGAAGCAACGATTGCTGTGGTCATCGCGCAGATACCACGTCAATTGTCTGGGATCGATCGAGTTGAAATCTTGGTGGTGGATGACGGCTCGGTCGATCGGACGGTGGAGATCGCACGTGAAGCCGGTGCCGACCATGTGATCTCACTCAATCACAACCGCGGGCTGGCTTTTGCCTTTCAAGCCGGCATCGATACGTGTTTGCTGCTGGGCGCTGACATCATCATCAATACGGATGCGGACGATCAATATCCCGGCGAACAGGTTCCAGCATTGCTTCAACCAATCTTAGATCGACAAGCCGATCTGGTGATTGGCGATCGCCAAGTCGATCAAGTCAAACATTTCTCAATTCAAAAGCGGCTATTGGAACGGTTAGGCAGTTGGATTGTGCGCGGAGCCTCCGGCACAAGCGTTCCTGATGCGCCGAGCGGCTTTCGGGCTTACAGTCGTGAAGCCGCACTGCGTTTGTTTGTTATGAGTGACTTCTCGTATACTATTGAGAATTTAATTCAGGCCGGTAAACGTGGCTTGAGCGTGGCGCATGTTCCGATCAAAACTAATCCCACCCGGCCCTCCAAGCTTCATCGCAGTAGCTGGCATTTCATCAAGCGCCAAGCTGCGATCATCGTGCGCGCCTATGCCACTTATGAACCGCTTAAAACATTTTTCTATCTCTCTTTACCTTTCTTGATCGCTTCGACGATATTGTTCATTCGTTTGACCGTGTTCTTCATCCGCGATGGATTTGTATTGAGCGGGCATGTGCAATCGCTGATACTGGCCGTCATGTTGTCCATCGTCGGCTTTCTGGTGCTCATGTTTGGCTTGCTGGCCGATCGGATTGGCGACAGTCACCGTTTGATGGAAGAGATTCTATATCGGATGCGGCGATCCGAGCTCGAAGGGCTCGGGCCTGAAGCTAAACCCGATCGCGATCCCGTTCCCTCTGACCGTCCTGCTGATGTAAAATAGATTATCCGTTACAAAAACTAAGTGAGTTAATTTAATTTGCCTGCTGCAATCGTCCTTGATCACGTCTCCAAAATATACACGCTCGATCGGGCGCGGCCGCGCTCGTTTCAAGAATTCTTCATGCGGCGGCGGTCGTCACGCGGCGAAGTTTTCCAAGCATTGCAAGACATTTCATTCACCCTCGAGCCGGGCGAGCGAGTGGCCTTGATCGGAACTAACGGGTCGGGTAAAAGTACGCTCTTGAAGCTGATCAGTCAAGTTATTGTGCCGACTTCAGGTACGATCAAGACAGAGGGCCGCATCGCTGGCTTGTTGGAATTGGGCACCGGCTTTCATCCTGATCTGACTGGCCGCGAAAATATTTATCTGAATGCTTCAATCCTCGGTGTCTCCCGGCATGAAATCAATCAGCAGATTGATGGCATCATCGAGTTTGCCGATATCGGGCCGTTCATCGATGTGCAAGTGCGGAATTATTCGTCAGGCATGGTCGTGCGCCTGGGCTTTGCGGTGACTACCGCTCTGCAACCTGATATCTTGTTGATTGACGAAGTGTTGGCAGTCGGCGATCAGGATTTTCAACGCAAATGCATCGCGCGCCTGGAAGACTTGCAGGCGCAGGGCGTAACGCTGGTGCTGGTGTCGCACGGTATGGGCCAGGTGCGGCAATTATGCCAGCGCGCGATCTGGATTTCGCACGGGCTCGTGCAGGACGATGGCGAAGTCGAGTCGGTAGCCGGCCGGTACCTCGATTCGATCGCGCCGGCGATCGCCAATCGCCATGCCTCGCACATGGAGGCGCAGCGCAATCGCTGGGGCAATTATCTGGCCGAAGTGACCAAGGTTGAGTTCCTAGATCATAACGGAGCTTGCCCGCCATACTTCAAAACCGGCGATCCCCTGACGATGCGCATTCATTATATGGCCCACACGCGCATCGACCGTCCGACGATCGGCCTTGCTATTTATCGGCACGACGGTGTGCATGTCACGGGGCCCAATGCGACGCGTGATGGGACTGAATTGGCCTATATTGAAGGCGCCGGTTATATCGATTACGTTCTCGACTATTTGCCGCTGACGCAAGGCGAGTATGAGTTCAGC
>JBGQGR010000112.1:0-8027 GCA_041497495.1 Anaerolineae bacterium
GTTATCCGGGCGGGCACAGCTGCCGGGCGGCAATTATGGCGGCCGCATCAGCCGGCATTCCAGTACGCTTGATGGCCGTCCACAATGTTGCGTATGATTACACGCCCATCGTTTCAATCGAGAAAAGAATTGATCGCACGGTCATCAATCTCACTCAGCAATTCATCACGCAATCGAATGCGGCGCGTATGTCGTTGATTCAACGGCGCGGCTTTCCGCCGGAGAAGATCGCCAACATTTATTTCGGCGTCGATCAGTTGCCGCTGCCTTCGCCGGAAGCCATCATGGCCAAGCGGCGCGAGATCGGCGTACCGGACAGCGCATCGATCGTCGGCATGGTCGCGTTGTTCGAGCCGCGCAAAGGTTATCAAATTTTGCTTGAGGCGGCGCCGGCGATCTTGCAGGCAAAGCCGGATACCGTGTTCGTGCTCGTCGGCGCTGGCCCATTTTTCGAAACCATTCGCGCTCAGGCCGCAGCGCTGGGCGACCGCGTCAGCTTCACCGGCCATCGCCGTGACTTTCGCGTGATCATGGCCACGTTCGATGTGCTGGTTTTGCCCACGTTGCAATTTGAAAGTGTGCCATATGTGATCCTGGAAGCGATGGCGTTGGGCAAGCCTGCCGTCGGCTCCACGGATGGCGGCATTCCTGAAGCCATTGCCGACGGCGAAACGGGCACCCTCGTTCCGCCCGGTGATGCAGCTGCGCTGGCGCGCGCGATTATAGCAATTCTGACGAACACGGAACAGGCGCGGCAGATGGGACAAGCCGGACTGGAACGCGTCCGGCGTGTTTTCAATATGGATGCAATGGTTGCCAGCATTCACACGCTATATCAAGACTATCTGGGAAAGTCAGCATGAGTGATTATCACGATCGATTGTATCAACGTTACGCCTCGTCGCACTTCTACTATCGCGATCTCGCCGCCGCCGATCAATTGTACGCGCGGCTCGCACCATTTTACGCGCGCAACTACCGCGAACTGCTGCCCGCCGATCGGGCTGCCGCGCTGCTCGATGTTGCTTGCGGCACAGGTGATTTCTGTTATTATCTGCAGCAAGCGGGTTATACGCACGTCAACGGCATCGATCTCAGTCCTGAAATGGTCGAGGCCTGCCACGCGCGCGGCCTGACCAGCGTGCTGCACGGCGATGTCTTCGACTATTTAGCCGCTCACCCGGACACCTTCGAACTCATCACCGCGCACCATTTTATCGAGCACCTGACCAAGCCGCGCATTTTCGATTTTCTCGATGCGGCGCTGATTGCGCTGCGGCCCGGCGGCCGATTGGTCTTGACCACGCCCAACGCGGCGAGTTTGTTCGGCGCGCGCGATCGATACATCGACTTCACGCACGAGGTCGGCTTCACGCCGGAAAGTTTGACGCAAGTGATGAACGCTACGGATTACGGTAATGTGCGGATGCTGGCGGTACGGCCAGTCGCGGGTAGTTGGCGCGGCGTCGTCCGCAACGGGCTGTGGCATCTGACACAAGGCCTGTCGCGTTTGGCACTGGCCATCGAAGGCCGCCCGTTGATGCGACCGGTGATCACCAGCGCCAGTTTAATCGGCGAGGGCGAGAAACCAGCAGGGAAATCATCGTGAGCAAACGCATCCTCATTACCGGCGGCACCGGCCTGCTGGGTCAAGCGCTATTGAACAGCGCGCCGCTCGATGTAGAACTATCGGGCACATATCTGCCCGACAAAGCGCCGTCGATCGAACTGGCCTGCCCGTTCTTTCCGCTCGATGTGCGCGACAACAATCAAGTCGAGAATCTATTTGATCAAGTCAAACCGGATCTGGTGATTCACACCGCCTCGATCGGCAGTGTCGATTATTCGGAACATCATCGTGAGGAGAGCTGGGCCGTCAACGTGGGGGGCACGCAAAACATCGGGCAGGCTTGTGCGCGCCATCGTGCGAAGCTGATCTTCATTTCATCTAACGCGGTGTTTGACGGCGAGCACCCGTTTTATGCGGAAGACGCGCCCATTCACCCCATCAACTACTACGGCCAACTCAAAGTCGAAGGTGAAGAATGGGTGAAGTCCAGCGGGCTGGATTACGCCATCGTGCGGCCGATTCTCATGTACGGCTGGCATCTACCGATCGAACGCGGCAACTGGGTGACCAACTGGCTCCGATCGCTCAGCCAGAGCCAGCGCGTCAAAGTCGTCGACGATGTCGGCACCAAGCCGCTGTACGCGCTCAACTGTGCCGAAGTGATCTGGGCCGTGATCGCACAGAAAAAAACCGGCGTATATCATGCCGCCGGCGCCGATCACATCACGCTAGATCAATTTGCTCAAGCCACTGCCGAAGTGTTTGGCCTGGACGCATCGTTGATCGATCCCGTGCCCAGCAGCTACTTTCCCGAGATCGCGCCGCGCCCCAAAGACACGTCCTTTGACACGACGAAAATGGAGCGTGAGTTGGGCGTGAAGCCGTGGAGCGTGCGCGATGGCCTGCGGCACATGCAGCGGACTCAAGCGAGTTAGCCATGCGCTTATTGATCGTCGGCCCCAAGTGGGTGGGTGAATGGACTGAAAGCATGGACCGCGCCGCGCGTGAGCTCGGCCACACGACGATCCCGTTTTATTACGATACTTACGGCGTCGTGCGGCTGAAGGGCGGCGCGCTCGAGCGGCTGCCCCGATCGCTGCGCGGCCCGTTAGCGCCTGTCGCCGCGCAGATTGGTCGGGCGTGGGAAGTGCGCATGAACCGCCGCTTGATCAATATGGCGACTGCCGCTCAGCCGGATGCCATCATCATTCTGAAAGGCGAAACGCTGACGGGCGAAACGCTGACCGCGCTGAAATCGATCAAACGCCCGCTGGTGTCGTGGTGGGTGGATGATCCTTTTCGCGCGCCGCAAGCCCTGCGCTTGTTTCATTTATTCGATGTACTGTACATGTTTGACAAGGGGCGCTTGTCTGAATTGGACACGGCGGGCGCGCAGCATATCGTCTACTTGCCGTGCGCCTGCGATCAACACACCTTTCGGCCACAAACGCTTAACCCGATTGATCATGTCGGCCTCAACTGCACGATCGGATTTGTGGCGGCCTTTTATCCGGGCCGCGGCGCGCTGCTGGGACAGATGCACGGACTCGATGTCGGTCTGTGGGGGCCGGGCTGGGACGCCGCGCCGGAACTTCAGAACCTGCCGCCGAATACGTGGCGCGCTCGACGCATCACCGCCACCGATACAGCCAAAGTCTACAATCTCGCCAAGATTTGTCCCAACGTTCATCATCCGCAAACGCAGCTGGGCGGACTGAACACCCGCACCTTTGAAGTGCTGGCCGCCGGCGGGTTTGAATTAGTGGACAATGTAGCCGGACTGGAAGATAATTTTGAAATCGGGCACGAGATCGTGGCCTACACTTCACCCGTGCACTGGCGCGAACTGGCCGACTATTATCTGGCGCATCCTGACGAACGGACCGCCATCGCCGCGCGCGGCCGCGCGCGGGTGCTGCACGATCACACTTACGAAGAACGGCTCAAAACTATTTTAAGGACGTTGCCCACATGACGGCTTCATTAAATGGACTGCCTGTACTCGTCACTGGCACGGGCGGCTTCATTGCCAGCCATCTCACTGAACGATTAGTAGCCGAAGGCGCACGCGTGCGCGCTTTTGTGCGTTACACCGCCCGATCGGACATTGGCTATTTGCGGTTCGCATCGCCGGAAGTGCGATCGAGAATCGATTTCGTGTTTGGCGATCTGCGCGACGAAAACGCCGTGGCCGACGCGATGCGTGACATCGACGTGGTGTTTCATCTCGGCGCATTGATCGCGATTCCATATTCGTATGTGCATCCGCGCGAAGTGGTGGAGACGAATGTCATCGGCACACTCAATGTGTTAATGGCCGCGCGCCAGCATCAGACCAAGCGAATCATTCACACTTCGACGAGCGAAGTGTATGGCACGGCACTGCGCGTGCCCATCGACGAAGAGCATCCGCTGCAAGGCCAGTCGCCATATTCGGCCAGCAAGATCGGCGCGGATAAACTCGTCGAAAGTTTTGCGCGCTCGTTCGAAGTGCCCGCCGTGACGATTCGCCCGTTCAACGTCTACGGCCCGCGCCAATCGGCGCGCGCGGTTATTCCGACGATCATTTCGCAGGCGTTGACGCGCGATGAAATTTTCCTGGGCGATCTCACACCCACACGCGACTTCACGTACGTGGCCGATACGGTCGACGGTTTTGTGCGCGCGGCGCTGGCCGACGGCGTGATCGGTGAAACGATCAATCTTGGCAACGATCGCGAGATCAGCATCGGCGAGTTGGCGCGCTTAATCATTCAGTTGATCGGCCGCCCGATCGAATTGAAAACCGATCCGGCGCGCATCCGGCCAGCGGCCAGCGAAGTCCGTCAATTGCACGCCGACAATCGCAAAGCCAAAGCAAAACTCGGCTGGTCGCCGCGCACTTCATTCGAAAACGGCCTGCGCCAGACCATCGATTGGATTCGCGCGCATCCCGAATTCTTTTCGCCGGAGCGCTACACGGTATGAAGGCTGTGATTCTGGCCGGCGGACGCGGCACACGGCTGGCGCCCTACACCACCATTCTGCCCAAACCGTTGATGCCGATCGGCGACAAACCGATCCTCGACATCGTGATTCGACAGTTGCGCCATCACGACTACACGGACATTACGCTGGCCGTCGGTTATTTGGCCGAATTACTGATGGCGTACTTTGGCAACGGCGAGCGGTTCGGTGTGAAGATTGCGTACTCACGCGAAGAGCAGCCGTTGGGTACGGCAGGGCCGATCGCGTTGGTGGCTGATCTCAGCGATCGGTTTCTCGTGATGAACGGCGATGTACTCACTTCGATCAATTACACCGACATGCTGACGCACCATCTGGCCAGTGGCGGGATCGGAACGGTGGCCGTTTATTCGCGCAGCGTCAAGATCGATCTGGGCGTAGTCGAATATGATGAACAGCATCGTCTCACCAACTACATCGAAAAGCCGACTCAGCATTTTCATGTGAGCATGGGCATTTATATTTTCGAACCGCGCGTGCTCAACTTCATTCCCAAAAACCAGCGACTCGATCTGCCTGATCTGGTGAAGAACCTCATCGCCGCCGGGGAAGTGATGAACTGTTATCCGTACGATGGTTACTGGCTGGATATTGGCCGCCCCGATGATTACGCGCAAGCCGCCGCCGATTTTGAAAAACTCGCTGCGCAACTGTTGCCGCCCGAATGAATTCATCACGTCTCCGCATATTGATCACCGGCGCCACAGGCTGCGCCGGATCGCATCTCAGTGAATTGGCGCTGGCACACGGCGCTGAAGTCTTTGGCTTCGCGCACGCCGGAAATTTTGTGGCGGGCGTGATCGGCCAAGTGCTAGATCTGACTGATCGCACTGCGATTGCGAACTACCTACAGGACGTGCAACCCGATCGGGTTTTCCACCTCGCCGCGCTGATCCCCGGCGCGATGATCGATCCGCCGCCCCAGCGCTATATCGACGTCAACATCTCCGGGACATACTATTTGCTAGATGCGATCAAGCGCCACACGCCGAATGCGCGCGTGTTGATCGCCAGCTCGTCAGCGGTGTATGGCCGCCCGCAACATCTGGATCAACCGATTAGCGAAGACGCGCCGTTGCAACCGCAATCGTTATATGCCACGACCAAAGCCGCACAAGATATGCTGGCCTCACAGTTTTTTACGGAGCATGGCTTGCACACGATTCGCGGCCGCACTTTCAATCAGACTGGCCCGCGCGAACCGGCCAATCTGGTGTGCGCTACCATCGCGCGACAAGTGGCGCACATCGAAGCCGGATTGCAAGAACCGATCATTCGCACCATCACCTTGCAGCCGCGCCGCGATTTCTCCGACGTGCGCGATGTCGTGGCCGGTTACTGGGCCGCGCTAGAACACGGTGACGCCGGTGAAGCCTACAACATTTGCTCAGGCCACTCGACTTCGATTCGACAAGTGGCTGAAATTTTAACGGGCCTGAGTTCGATTCAACATATTGAGATCATCGAAAGCGATCCGGTGCTAGGCCCGCGCGCCATCGCCGATCAGATCGGCGAGGCGGCCAAGCTGCGCGCATGTTCCGACTGGCAGCCGCGCATCGCAGTGGGACAGAGTTTGCGCGATCTATTAGATGAATGGCGACAGCGAGTGCGCGCGGAGGCGGCGGCATGAAGCGCATCCGCGTGTTGCAAGTTGTGGCGTCATCGCGCGGCGGCGGTGCCGAAGTGGTGCGCTGTCTCGTGAAAGGTCTGGACGCGGCAACGTTTGAATCGATGGTCGTGATGCCGGACGATGGCGGACAAGTTGGCGCCGCCGACTTCGCGGCGTTGGATATTCCGCTGCACCGCTTCGCGTTGGATGCCGGTTTTAGTTTGAGCGAATTTCTGCGCTTCCGAAAATTTGTGAGGAGCGGACAGTTTGACATCGTGCACGTTCACGGCACGCGCGCCGCGCTGTGGGGACGACTCGCAGCGATCGGGCCGCGGCGGCCGCGCATCGTCTTCGGCGTGCACGGGCTATCGATCGTGCATTACACCGGCTTGAAGCGCAGGCTGCTCGTTTCGATCGAGCGAGTGTTGCGATCGATCACCGAGGCCACGCTATGCGATTCGAACGTTGAGCGCGTCGATGTGTTGAAGTGGAAGATCGCTGCGCCCGATCGCGCGCGCGTGGTTTGGAACGGCATTGATCTCGATCGGTTGTTGGTGCCGCCGCGCGATCGATCGCACAGCCGCTCCAATCTCGGCTTGTCGGAGGCCACGCCCGTTATCGTCACAGTCTGCCGCTTGAACAAGCCGCGCGATTTTGAAACTTTGTTAGCGGGTCTAGCTCAAATTGCAGAAGCATGTCCCGAAGTTCAATTGTTGATCGTCGGCGACGGGCCGCAGCGCGCGTTAGTGGAATCTTTGATCGCGCAACATCACATTGGAACGCAGGTGCGTTTGCTCGGCTTGGTGCAGAACGTAGGCGAGGTATTGGCGGCGGCGGATGTGGCCGTGTTGATCACGGCGGGCTGGGAAGGCCTGCCGCTATCGGCACTGGAAGCGATGGCGATGGGCTTGCCGTTGATCATCAGCGATGTCGGCGGCAATCGCGAAGCTATCCTGGATGGTACAATTGGTTGCTTAGTTCCGCCGCGTGACGTGACGGCTTTTGTTACCGCCGCACTCGATCTGCTAAACGATCGTGAGCGAGCGCGACGGATGGGCCAGACCGGCGCAGCCCGAGTCAAACAAGAGTTTGATTTGCAGGCGATGTCAGGCAAAGTCGCCGAAGTGTATCGCGAACTGTTGCGCGATCAAGCCGTCGTCGCTAGAGATTTACCAAACGCGGATACTCGCTGAAATCATCTCGGTATCGAGGAATGCATGAAACAACTGATGTCCTGGCCGCGCTTGATCTTGGTCGGCTTCATCATATTCGAACTGGTCTGGATCGACTTTGTGGCACGCGCCGCACAATTCACCTGGGAGCGCTTCGCGGAGCAGACTGTGTCCGTATACCCTTCAGTCCTGAAGGAAGCTGCTCGATAAACATGCTACAGCATATTCGGCAAATTGCCGTAACGCAATGGGCCCATTGGATACTTGTGGCCGTTGCGGTGATCCTATACGGTGGCTGGTCGGTCTACGCCGTTACGCGTAACAAGGGCACTGACTACTACGTGTACTATATGGCCGCTTATGGCTTTGCGCATGGGTATGACGTGTACGAGAATGCACCAGGCTTGTGGGAACAGTTAGCAAATCAAACGGGAGTCCAAGACTATGCGCCGCCTTACCGCTATCCACCGCTCACAGCTTTGGTCAACTGGCCCTTGACGTTTCTTCCCCCGCGTATTGCAGCCTTGCTTTGGCTGCTGTCGACTACTGGTGCTCTTATCACAGCCGCATGGTTGCTTGGTCGAATTTCCAGTTCAGCCTATGGCGTCACACTCTCACTCGTATTATGCCTGGGTTTCGTTCCAGCGTTAGCGACGCTGAACGCCGGCCA
>JBGQGR010000113.1:0-8015 GCA_041497495.1 Anaerolineae bacterium
AGATCGCCAGCGCTTTGATCGGCATGTTGATTCCTTTATTCGGCGCACTGGCGGTCTGGCCAATGTACGCTGTCGGCAAACGTATCGTTGGTTTGCGCGCCGCATTAATCGCCGCCGCGTTGTTTCCCGTCATGCCGCTCTTCGCCATGTGGCCGACTCAATGGGATCAAATCTATCCGCTGTTGTTGTTCATCGGTTTATACTTCATGCATACCGGTCTCGAATCAAAATCGATGTGGCGCATTTTCTTGGCCGGCATCGCGCTCTCGATCGCCACATTCTTTAGCGTCGGTAACAGCGTCTTGATTGTCGTCGTCGCACTGTATGGCCTTGTCTCATATCTCGCTATCCCGCCTGCTCGCCGTCCCGCTATCTCTCGCTCTCTCCTTCTCTCCCTGTATTTCATCCTCGGCTGTGCCTCGATCTGGATCGCTTATGCATTGATCTATCACGTCAATCCGATCGATGTCATCTCAACCGGATCGCGCCTTGCGTTTGAATCAACCACTGGCAATCGATCGTATGGCTTGTGGCTTGCCTGGGATCCGATCGATTATGCCACTTTCCTCGGTTTGCCGATCGTGATTCTGTTGATCATGAATTGGCGCAAGATTCTGCGGCCAACGAGAGAGATATTGCCGTTAGGCGTTGCTACATTCGGAACTTTCGTATTGCTCGATCTATCCGGCATCGTGCGCGGAGAAGTCGGTCGATTGTGGATTTACTTCGGGCCGCTGATGCTGTTGATTGCAGGTGGCACATTCCAAGAGGTCAGGGACAAGGGGCAAGAAGCAAGTCACGCACCACGTACTACGCAATACGCCTTACTGATTGGCCTCGTCTCATTGCAATTGATTACTCTCAATACTCGCTGGCTGGTGAATGATAGTTATCTGGATGAGCCGCCAGATCGATCTCCGATTTTCGTCGTGCCACATCCGCAGAATGTCTCTGACACGACATTCAGTCATCAGATTACCCTGCGTGGCTATGATCTTGTAGATCACAACTCTTCAGTCGATCTCACCTTGTATTGGCAGGCGAGTGCGCAGCCTGTTCACGCTTATACGGTTTTCGTGCATCTGCTCGATGCCGATGGCAGACAGATCGTCCAGCAAGATAACATGCCGATGAACAATCAATCGGTCACATCATGTTGGCAGACGAGTGAATATATTCTTGATGTGCACACACTGGCATTAGATCAATCTGCAACTCGCCCTTACACCCTTGAAATCGGTTTGTATATGCTCGAAACCGGCGAACGCTTGACCCTCGATGATGGCTCTGGCAACAGTGTGAAACTGCCCGTGCCGTGATGTTATAATCGGCTTCGCTATGACTGCTTTGCCGCTTCAAACCCCCCGCCGCTGGGAATGGCTTGCACTGATCGCGATCGTGTTCGTCGCGATCATCTTTCGCTTCGAGCAGTTTGATCAAGTTCCGCCTGGCTTGCACTATGACGAAGCGATCGACGCCCACATCGCGCAGGAAATTCGATCGGGCCAATGGTCGATCTACTACGAGGAAGGTTGGGGCCGCGAACCGCTATATCACACCCTCGTTGCGTTCACGCTCAACTTTGTTAATGATCCGACCGCTGCGTTACGGTTGACTTCTTCATTGCTTGGCTTGATTCAATTGGTTGCGGCTTATTTCTTGTTCAAGAAAATGTTTGATGTACCCACGGCGTTGATCGGCGCGGCGTGGATTGCGGTGATGTTTTGGACGGTGTCGACCTCCCGGGCAGGTCTCCGCAACATTACGCTGACGGCTTTTGCAACGCTGACGGCGTTGGTGTTTTGGCATATTTGGAGTAAGTGGCGAGATGGTGAGATAGCGAGACAGCGAGATACCGAGAAAGTTTCATCCCTCATCCTTCATCCTTCATCCCTTATCCTTCCCGGTGTTTTGCTCGGCCTGACCCTCTACACCTATCAACCGAGTCGAGTCATCCCGTTGATTTTTGTTGTTTTCTTTGTCTATCTCTTCTTCAGAGAGCGCGTGAGCGTTAGAACTCACTGGCGATCGATCGCCATATTCTTTGGCATCGCGTTGATAATCGCTGTGCCGTTGATCGTCTTTCTTGTTCAGCATCCGGCAGCCGAAACCGGGCGCGCTTTTCAAACCGAACCGATTCGCGCGCTGCTGCGAGGCGATCCCACTCAAGTTGTTGAGACATCGATCGCTACGTTGAAAATGTTCACGTTCGATGGCGGTGGCGATCCGCAGCCGCTGTACAACCTCAGCGGACGACCATTATTTATCGGTCTTGGATCGATTCTGTTTTACATCGGCTTGATCGTGTGTGTCATTCGTTCGAAACAACCCGCGTATGCCTTCATTTTGATTTGGTTGATCGTTACTTTGTTGCCGAATATGGTGACTGCGCCCGCCCCGTTCTTCTATCGAGCGATTGCGGCGCAAACACCGACGCTGGTTCTGCCGGCGATTGCAACAGTTGCAATAGGAGGTTTCATTCACCGCAGGGGCGCGGAGGCGCAGAGTTCTCCAAAAAAGTTTTTCTCGGCGTCTTCGCGTCTTGGCGGTTTGATTCTGGCATTGATAGCAATCGCCTCACTTGGTCAAACAGCAATCACAACTCAGCACGACTACTTTGAGGTATGGGGCAACGACGGCGATGTGCGTTTTCAATATTCGGCGGCTCACACTGAAATTGCGCACGTGCTCGATGTGGCGAATGATTCGTCACCGGCGATCATTTCCGGTTACTTCAGCGAAGATGCCGATCCGTATATCTTCGATCAAACGCTGCATCGGCGCGATCTGGACATCCGATGGTTTGATGCGCGAGAATCGATCGTCGCGATTGCAGGCGCAGCGACTGAGCGCATTGCACTGCCGTCGTTCACGCCGCTCGATGGCGATCTCAAGTCGTGTTTTCTCGATAACGCGCAGCCGATCACGGCGACGAAAGACTTCAAGATTTATCCGTTGGATGTTAACGCTCTGCGGACATCGATCGAACGTTGGGCCAGCACAGTTGAAACGCTTGAACACACTGCAACTTCTGTGCCGATCTCTTTTGATGGCAACATCGAGCTGATTGGCTATGATCGTGCTATCACTGCCTCCGTCGGATCGACGCTGCCCGTCTTTACCGCGTGGCGCGTAACCAGCGAGTGGCAGCCTTTATCAACCGCCATCTACATTCACATCCTAAATCCAGATGGCACGCTCGCCGCGCAAGACGATCGATTAGGTTATCCGCGCCACAACTGGCGCAGCGGCGATGAATTTGTGCAGGTGCATTATCTGCCGATCGGCAACTTGTCGCCCGGCACATACTCGATCGAGTTGGGGATTTATACGCGCGAGACGAATGTCCGCTGGGCCGCGCGGGATCGATCGGGGCGATCGATCGGCGATCACATCTTGATCGGATCAATCGAGATCGTGCCATGATCGCCAATCGCTTCAAATCGATCGTTCCGGCGATTATCATCTTCCTCGTGTATGTGATCGTCACCGTCATCGCATTGAATAATCTAGTCGCGCATATCAACACCGCGATGCCGGGTACGGTCAACCTTCAGGCTTCCGATCAAATTCAGCCTGCCGAGTTTGATATCTTTTATTGGAACGTGTGGTGGGTGCGGCATGCGGTATTCGATCTGCACGTCAGTCCGCTGTACACAAATTTTATTGTGTATCCGTTCGCTTCGCCTTTGGCCGGACACACGCTGGCGCTGCTGTGGGGTTTGATCAGCGCGCCGTTTCAAAGCGTGTGGGGGTTGATCACAACTTACAACCTGATCATCATTGTCTGTTTCGTGGCGGCGGCGATGTTGATGTTTGCGTTTGTGCGGCGGCATGTGACACAGCGCGGCGTGGCCGTGTTGGCTGGCTTGATGTTTGCGTTCACGCCCGCCATGATTCATCGAGCATCCGTTGGGCATCTCGATAAGTTATCGATCTTGTGGCTGCCGTTGATTTTGTTGCTGTGGGATAAAGTGATTGAATCGCGTCGCTGGACGTGGGCAATTGTTTTAGGTAGCGCGTTATGGTTCTCATGGCTGACCGATTTTCAGCAAACGATGTGGGCGTTGTTGCTGCTGGTGCCGTATGTTATTTACACCCTCACCCATCGCCCTCTCCCTCAAAGCGAGAGGGTAGGGCTGAAGGTCGTGTTAATCGCCTTAGCTGCGTTTATCATTCCATCTTTATTCGCACCGCTGCCGCAACTGATCGAAGCGAATCGATTGAATTATCCGCCGGCGCGATTGGAGGATACCGCGGCTTTCGCTTTTCCGATTCAAAACTTTTTCGATCCAAGTGCTAGTGGTGATTTCTCGATCGGTTTGCTGCTGCCGATTGGAACTTTGCTCTCGCTGTTATTTATTCGACGGGCTGGCCGGCGCTGGCTGTGGTTCTTGATCGGCTTGGGTTGCTTCGTTTTAGCGCTGGGACCGTTTATCGATATTGGATCGACGCGCATTCCATTACCTTACACACTCCTGCATTTGTTACTCGGTAATCAATATCGCACTCCGGTGCGTTTCGCCACGCCGGGCGTCTTTGCATGGATAATGTTTATCGCGTTAACTCTAGATGGTTTCTTTGTGTGGCTGAATCAACGCACCCTGCATTCCGCAACCCGTATGACTCATTCCTTATTACTCATGACTGCGCTTGCTCTCTTTGTCTTTGATTACCACCTGCTTCAACCTTTCCCGATTACGGTGATGCCCGATTATCAGATCTATCATACGCTGGCCGGCGACACCTCAAATACAACGGTGCTTGAATTGCCGATCGGCGTGCGCACCGGCTTTGCGTTAATCGGTCGCGGAGAATACCTGCAATACTATCAGCCGATTCATCAGCATCCAATTCCATCTGGTTACCTGTCGAGATTGCCCAATGAAGTCACCGATTACTTCTATTTCGATCCATTGCTAGGCGCGTTGACGGTGTCGCGTGCCCTGCCGCCTCAATCGGAAGTCGATGCTGAGTTGATGCAGCTGATCCACGAGTGGAATATCGGTTACGTGATCTTGCATCGCGATCTGCTTGAGCCGGGTCGTGTGAAATCGTTCGGCGATCTATTGAATCGGCAGGCCGCGCTGGAGAAAGTGGGCGAAGAAGGACCGCTCATCCTCTATCGAGCGAAAACACCATGAGCGATCAAGAAAGAAATTTACCGCTGAGTGCGCAAAGGCCGCACAGAAATTCATCGGATAACTCTGTGATCTCCGTGTCCTCTGCGGTGAAAACTAAACGGGAATGGATCGCAGTGATCGGCGTGATGTTGATTGCTGCCGCGTTCCGATTGATCGCGCTGAATGATGTGCCGCCCGGTCTGCATCACGACGAAGTGATTATCGGACAAGAGGCGAAAGACATTCTAAGCGGCCACTTATCGATCTACTTCACAGGTGGATATGGTCAGGAGCCGCTGTATCACTACCTCACCGCTGGAATGTTCGCGGCGATCGGTGCGAATGCGTTTGCGCTCAGATTATCCTCTGCCTTCATTGCGCTTATTGGCCTGGCGTTTACTTATCGATTTACGCGGAAACTTTTTTCACCGATCGTTGCCATCGGGACGCTGGCCTGGATGTCGATCTCGCTTTGGCCGATCTTTTTCGCGCGTATTGGCTTGCGCGGGATTCTGTTGCCCGTTCTCATAACTTTGGCGGCATACTTTTTGTGGCGCGCATTTCACGGAACACGCACCGCGCAATATGTTTTTTCTGGCGCGTTGCTTGGCCTGAGTACTTACACTTATCAAGCAAGTCGCGTCTTTCCGATTATCTTTCTCATATTCTTCATATACCTATTTATTACGCGCTCATCACTAATTACTAATCATACGTTACGCTCTTTCATCATCTTCTTTGTAACAGCAGCCATCATTGCTGCACCGCTCATCATTTATCTCACTGCGATCAATCCCTCCGCCGAACAGCGCATCGGCGATCTCAGCGGCCCGCTGAATAAACTTGCCACAGGCGATCCGTCCGAAGTTATCCAATCGACGTTGAATACACTTGGCATGTTCACGATTCGGGGCGACGCCGTGCCGATCTACAACTTCGGCAATCGATCGGTGTTCCCTGAGCCGATCGGCGCAACGATGTTTTATTTGGGTTTGCTCACATGCGTTTGGCGCTGGAAAAAGCCACAATATGCGTTGATGTTGATCTGGTTCTTCATCAGTCTTGTTCCGGCGATGGTCACGCCATTCTCGCCGAACTTTGTCCGCACGATCGCGAGTTGGCCGACTCCGTTTGTGTTGGTGGGAATTGGGATGAATGAAGCCATTCAGTTTGTCGGCAAAAAAATTCAGAAGCCAGAATTCAGAAGCCAGAAGTGGGCAGTCGGTTTCTGTGCAGTTGTGTTAGTGCTAAATGGAGTGATGACCGCCAAAGATTACTTCATCGACTGGCCGACTGGCGATTACGTGCGCTTCTGGCAGCAAGCGACATGGACGCAAGCTGTGCGGACGTTGAATGCGGATCCATCGAATGAGACGGTGGCGGCGTCAGGCTTGAGCATCAACGATTTTGATCCGCAGACGTTTGATTTGCTTGGCTTGAAAGCGGGCATTAAGGTGAAGTGGTTTGATTGTCGCAACGCGATGTTGTTTCCGCACATGACTGGCACAACGCGTTACCTTGTTCCTGATTTCTTTCCATGTGACTCTGAACTTTGGCAGCGTTATTTGTCTGGTGCGAAGTTGATCGCTCAACCTCGGTGGCTGGATTCCGGCAATGTGATCTTCTCGATGTATGAATTCAATTCTTATCAACTATACGTAGGTTCTATTCGCGAATGGACTAATGTCTCTCATTGGTTCATTGGCAGCGAGAATTTTGACGCGAATCATCCTCAAGCCGATTTAGTTCAAGTTAATGGCATTGATTTTAGCGGCTTGAACTTCTTTGGGTATATTCCGGATCGAAAAATATTTAAACCCGGTGATACTTTAGAGATTCAAACTATTTGGAAAGTGACGACACCGCTCGCACCACCTCTCTCAGTCTTTATTCACGTTACTGCTCCAGATGGAAAAATTGTTGCACAATGGGACGGTTTAGATGTGAGTGTTGCCTCACTGGAACCATATGATCTCTTCATTCAGCGGCATCGAATTCAAATTCCACCGAATACACCGATCGGGCTATACCGCATTTCGATCGGCGTTTATCATCCCGATTCTGGCATACGACTGAAAGCAACCGTTGGTCAGGCATCGATCGGCCCAGTCGACTCAATCGTGCTAGGCGTGTTGACTCTGGTAAAATGAAGCGCGAAGTTGAGATTGCAAACGGATGGACGTGATGCCCGATCGAGTTGATTTGAGTTTGGTGATCGCCTGCTATAACGAAGAATTTGAATTAGAAGATAGCCTGCGTCAGGTGATCGAAATTCTGGACAGCGCACGCTGGACTTACGAGATCATTTTCGTCGACGATTGCAGCCGCGATCGGACGCGCGAGATTATCGATCGGTTGATGATCGAGTATCAAGCGAAGAACTTCCGCAAAATTTTCCACGAACACAATACCGGCCGCGGGCGCGCCGTGACCGATGGATTCAGAATCGCGATCGGCGATGTAATCGGCTACATCGATATCGATCTGGAAGTGCACGCGCGTTATATTCCGTCGATGATGTTAGCAATCCTGAAGGGTGTTGACATAGCGACGGCGCAGCGCATCTACAAAGTGCAGCCGCGCTTGTTCCATCGTTTTGTGTTGAGTCAGGGCTACCTGTGGTTGATGCGGCATCTGCTTGGCGTGGGCTTGAAAGACACCGAGACCGGGTATAAGTTTTTTAAACGTGAAAAGATTTGGCCGGTGCTGGATCAGGTTGAAGACTCACGCTGGTTCTGGGACACGGAGATCATGGTGCGTTCGCTGCTGGCCGGACTGCGGATCGTCGAGATTCCATGTTTGTTCGTCCGGCGCTACGACAAGCAGTCGACGGTGAACGTGATACGGGATTCGTGGACTTATTTGATCGATCTGTGGCGCTTTCGCCGCGAG
>JBGQGR010000114.1:0-7917 GCA_041497495.1 Anaerolineae bacterium
CGATCGCTGAATGTCGAAACGCTGAACGGCGTGAAATTGATCAAGACGCCGCGCTGGATCAACATCTCCTCCGCGCCGATCAGTCCGGCCATGTTCCGCTGGGCGCGACGGATCGGATGGGACGCGGACATCGTGCACTTGCACTTTCCATATCCGCTCGGCGAGCTGGCGCATTTGTTCAGCGGCAGTCGCGCTAAAACAATCATCACTTATCACAGCGACATCGTTCGACAAAAATTTCTGCGGACGATCTATCGACCGTTTCTCTGGCGCATTTTGCGCCAAGCCGATCGGCTCATCGCCACCAGTGATCGGTACCGTGACACTTCGCCGTATATCAGCCGCTTCAAAGAAAAGTGCGTCACCATTCCATTGGGCAGTGACATCGATCAATTTGCCAATGTCGATCCGCAAAAAGTTTCCGCTCTACAGAAACAACTGAGCCAAGACAAAGGGCGAACGACCCATTCGATCTTGCTGTCCGTCGGGCGTTTGCGCTACTACAAAGGCTTGGACGATCTGATCCGCGCGCTGCCCTCGATCCCGAATGCGATCTATGTGATCGTCGGCAGCGGGCCGATGCAAGCCGAATGGCAGCAGCTAGCCCGATCGGTGGGTGTAGCCGATCGGGTCGTGTTTGCCGGTGAAGTTGATGATCAAGAATTGCCGCTCTATTATGCGGCGAGTGATCTGTGTGTGCTGCCCGCTCATGCTCGCGCGGAAGCGTTCGGCACGGTGATCGTCGAAGCCATGGCTGCCGGCCGGGCCGTGGTGACGACCGAGATCGGCACCGGCACTTCGTGGATCAACATTCATGGCCAGACGGGCTTGGTTGTCCCGCCAAACGATCCAAGCACTTTGGCCGCGTCGATCAATTCGCTCTTAAACGATCACGCTCGACGAACGATGATGGGCCAAGCAGCGCACACGCGAGCCAGAGCAGAATTCAGCGCGAATAAAATGATCGATCGGGTTTACGATGTGTATCGATCGCTCATGGAACCTTAATTTCTGAGGCATGGCAAGCTATGGTATCATTGGCGCAGCTCGGAGCCGAGTCTTCAGCCGGAGACCGTGCGCTGCGCCCACCGGCTACGCTTAGCGGCCCGCCGACGTGTGGCGTCGGGGTTGGGCACAGCTCGACGCCAATATCAAATCAGAAATCAAAGATCAGAGATTCTAATGACTAATTCAAGTCGCTTAAGTGCGCTGTGCGAAAAAATCATCGAGGCCGGTTGGATCGCGGCGGTGGTGTTGACGCCGCTGTTTTTCAACGTTTACTCCAGCCGTGTGTTCGAGCCGGACAAACTGACGCTCTTGCGATCGATCGCCTTGACGATGATCGCGGCTTGGGTGATCAAATGGATCGATCAGCGCAGGCAGCCGCAGGACCCCGATCGCCCTGATCGGGTTACGCGCCGCACGCCGCTGGTGCTGCCCGTCATCATCCTCATCATTGTCTATGTGATCTCCACGATATTTTCCTTGGTGCCCGCCGTCAGTTTCTTCGGATCGTATCAGCGACTGCAAGGCACGTACAGCACCTTCTCCTATATCGTCGTGTTTGCGATGATCCTCGTCCACATGCGCAAGCGCGAACAACTCGATCGCATGGTCACGGCGATTGTGATGACCAGTCTGCCGATTGCGTTCTATGGCCTGCTGCAGCACGGCGACGGCAAAAATTCGCTTGACCCGCTGCCGTGGGGCGGCGATGTCACCAGCCGTGTTGCGTCGAACATGGGCAACGCTATTTTTGTGGCCGCGTATTTGATCATGGCCTTCTTCTTGACGCTGGGCCGCGTGGTCGAGAGTTTCCGCACGATCCTCACCGAAGAAGAATCACGCGTTTCGGATATCCTGCGCGCCAGTGCTTACATTTTCGTCGCCGCAATTCAGTTGATCACCTTCGGCTTCGCCGACAGCCGCGGCCCGCTCTTGGGTTGGCTGCCCGGCATGTTCATCTTCGGCCTAGTCGGCCTATTGATGCTGCGCGTGACACTGCATAGTAAGACGGACGACCACGCTGACGCAATTGATTCTTCTCCAGCCGGCAATCGTTTTCCGATTACAGTGTTTGACCTTGTTAAGGCGATCGGTCTCACAGCAATCGCAGTGGGCATTGCCGCTGCCGCCGTGTTCATCTTGCTCAAATCGTCTGAAGCCTCCGAGGTCAAAGTCAAGCTTACCCTGATTGCCGTCGTCGGTTTGCTCGGCGGCCTGCTGCCGGTGCTGGTCGTCGTCGGCATTCGACGCACCGCCGCGCGTTGGGCCTGGATGTCGCTGATCTTGGTCGCCATCGCCGGGGCGGTAGGGCTGGTATTGATCAACTTCTCCAACATCCCTAAAATTGTCGAACTCCGGCAGAGCGGCGTATTTGGTCAACTCGCGACGTTGTTTGAATCCGAAAGCGGCACCGGCAAAGTCCGCACGCTGATCTGGCAAGGCTCGGAGCAGCTGGTGACGCCGCATGATCCGATCAAGTTTCCCGACGGCCACACCGATCCGTTTAATGTCATTCGTCCGTTGATCGGTTACGGGCCGGAATCGATGTACGTCGCGTATAACAATTTCTATCCGTCCGATCTGGCTCACTACGAATCGCGGAACGCCTCGCCCGATCGATCGCACAATGAGACGTGGGACTCGTTGGTCATCACCGGCGGTATCGGCTTCATCGCCGAACAATTTTTGTTCATCAGCGTGTTTTTCTTCGCCTTGAAATTCATCGGCTGGATACCCAATCGCAAAGCGGCCATCACTTATATCGCCTTAATGATTGTAGGCGGTCTTGGCGGCGGGCTTGGCTTAGTCCTGCTCAAAGGCCTTAAGTTCTTTGGACCGGGCTGGCCAGGCGGCGTGACGGCCGGCATCGTGGCTTATGTCCTGCTGTTTGCGTTGTTCCACTTCCAAATTTCGCGGCGGGTGTATGTCATCATTTCGCTGATCTTGATCACGGTAGTTGAAGGCGTCATCTTCGGCGTGACGTTCACCGCCGAGCATCGCACGATCGAGTTGTTGGGCGGCGCGGCCGGGGCCGCCGTCTTGATGGGGCTGTTCTACGTCATTGGACGCTGGGCTTTTAATGAGACCGCCGGTCAACCGATCGATATCAGCAGCCACGTGTTCATTATCATTGCCTTGTTCGGCGGAATTCTGGCGCATTACATGGAAATCAGTTTAGCTGGAATTGCGATCGCCGCTACGCGCACATACTTCTGGACATTCGCGGGGCTGCTTATGGTCATCGGCTTGCATTGGGTGCCCACGTCCGATGAGCCAGCACCCTCCGGGCCGATCGGGGCAACGAATGGATCGCCTGCTCCTACGCCGATCGCACTGCAGGCCACTGTAATTCAATCGAACGTGCCACGCCACAAGAAGAAATCGAGACGTGTCATTGAACAATCACGCGCGACTCAATCGATCAAACGCAACACGACGAGTGCGCTGCCAGCCTGGCTCGCACCCGTGGCGACGATGGCCGTGATCGGTGCGTTGATCTTGGTGACCCTGGGTTATGAGTTCATCAACAACCCGCCGCGCGATCCGAATTCACCCGCCTTTAATCCAAATCCGACCGAAACTGAGTTGATTATCAACTCTCTTACCAGATTGCCGTATCAAAACAACAAAGAATCTTCAGGCGCGCTGTTGATGTTTGGTGTAACGTGGTTGTTCGGCGGGTTATTAAGCCTGGCCGAGCTGCGCCGACGCGGAACATTGGAAGCAAAAGATACGCTGATGGCTAGTCTGAGTTATTTCGGCATCTCGATCGGGATTGTGCTGGCTTTCTGGTTGATGCTGGCCAGACAGTTGTTGAATTTGGGATTGATCGTCCACAATACGCAGATCACGACGCTGGCCGATCTCAACGGGCGCGTCAACGAATTGTTGACGCTGGCCGACAATGTGGCGAACCTGCTGTCCTTCTTCTACTTGGCCGTGTTCGCCTTGATCATCGGCATGGCCGTGTCGATCATGCTGCAAGGCCGCACCTGGTTCGGCAAGTGGGGCACTGACTTCGGCTGGCTGGGCGCGATCGTCATCGTGCCGCTGTTGATCATCGGCATCAATACGACCAACCTCAACAACATCCGGGCCGATACAATTTTCAAGCAGGCTGATCCCTTGAAGGGTCAGGGTCAATGGGACGCCGCCATCGCGCATTACAAGAAAGTGTCTAGCTTGCAGCCGAATGAAGATTTCTATGATCTGTGGATGGGTGCGGCCTTTCTAGAAAAAGCCAATACGGCGCCAGCAGCCGCGGTCGATCGACCCAGTACCATCACGCCGCAGACAACTTTTAACGGCATCATGAATTTTGATTTCGAAAAGACTTACAAGTTGAATCGACTCGATACGCTGCAAGCCGCGTTGACTGTGCTGACCCACGCGCGCGATCTCAATCCGCTCAACACCGATCACTCGGCCAACCTGGCGCGGTTGTATCGGCGCTGGTCTGATCTGGAAACCGATAAGCAGGCCAAGCACGATCGGTTAGTCACGGCCAGCGAGTATTATCAGCAGGCCACCACGCTCAGTCCGCAAAATGCGCAGCTCTGGAATGAGTGGGCGACCGTCAATCTCGGCCTGCATGATGTTGACCTGCAGCTGAATAACGATCAAGGCGCGGCTGACCTCCAGAAGGCGCAAGAGTTGCTCGATCATTCGTTGACGCTTGACAGCCAATACGATCAGACTTACATCATTCGCGGCCAGCTCGATCGCTTCTTGGGCAAGAATGATGAGGCGATCCAAGAATATCAAAACGCGCTGAAGTGGAACCCGGACTGTGCCGATTGCTGGGGCGGCATGTCTGAACTGTATAGCTCCACGGGCAATTACACCGCCGTCGAGACTGTCACTTTAGCCTTCCTGCAAACTCACGCCGACTTTGTGCCGGGGCTGCGCACGCTGGCGCGCAATGTTTACATTCCCGCCGGTCGATTGGGCGAAGCGATCGATACACAATCGCAAGTGGTGTCATTAGCCAATCAGGATCCAAATGTCTGGGACGATTATCGTGTGTTGGCCGTCATGCTGGCGCAAGCCGGCCGCTTCCCAGAAGCGCTGCAAGCCGCTCAGACCGGCCTGACCAAAGCGCCACAGGACAAGCAAACTGAGATGCAGGCTCTGATCGCGCAGCTGCAGCAGCAGCTGGGCATTGGGCCAACACTCACGAACACACTGCCTGGGCCTAACCCCACGCCAACACCGTAACTTCAGCATCGAGAGACGCTCCAGTAGGACGTCTCAATGAGATCACATTCTATGACGACTGCTATGTTAGTCTTCGCCGGCGCGCTGCTGATTGCTTTCGGCGCGACGCCCCTCGCCCGCAGGCTTGCGCCGCGTCTAGGCGTGATGGATCAGCCCAATCCGCGCAAAGTCCACGCCCGACCGATGCCTCTGCTCGGCGGCGCGGCCATCGTCGTCGCCAGCGTCGTCGCGTTACTGTTGTTCCAGGATCATTTTGAGATACAACAACTCATCGGCATCTTCTTTGGCGCGGCCTTAGTCTCGCTGCTGGGCATCGTCGACGATCGGTGGGGCTTGCAGCCGCTGTTGAAGTTAATCGGCCAGATTTTCGCCACCGTGATTTTGATCGGCTCCGGCTTGCAGGTTCGATCTTTTCCGTTCGAATGGCTGAACATCTTCGTTACGCTCGTGTGGATCGTCGGCATCACCAACGCCTTCAACTTGCTCGATAACATGGATGGACTATCGGGCGGGGTAGCCGCGGTCGCGGCGGCATTCTTCACGTTGATGGCCGCCTTAACGAATCAAACTTACGTGGGCGCATTATCCGCCGCACTGCTCGGCGCGGCGATCGGTTTTCTGGTCTACAACTTTAATCCCGCCAGCATCTTCATGGGCGATACCGGCAGTTTGTTCCTCGGTTTCATGTTAGCGGCCATCGGCATCAAACTGCGTTTCCCGACAAACGTCACTTTTGTAACATGGATGGTGCCTGTCTTGGTCCTGGGCATGCCGATCTTCGACACGTCGCTGGTCTTCATTTCTCGATTGCGGCGCGGCCAGAATCCGCTGACCACTCCCGGTAAAGATCACATGTCCCACCGATTGGTGGCGATGGGCTTTACGACCCGCGAAGCGGTGATGATCCACTATCTCGTCGGCGTCGCGTTTGGCATGATCGCGATCTTCGTGACACAAGCCAGTGTGGCTGAAGGCTATATCGCCGGCGGCGCAACCGCGCTCGTCGCACTCTACTTTCTGCTTCGACTGGAATTCAAGCGCAACGACAAAGTGGCGAGTTCAACCACTGCCCCAAACTCAAACGCGATCGACGAGCCGCACTAATCCCATTCAATGACGACTGAGACTACGCCCAAGAAATCGCGCGCCGCACAACTGATCACGCTGCTGCTGGCAGTCGGCATCAGTCTGGCCATCATCGTGATCACCAATCAATATCGCGAACAGATTCAAAATTTGGGCAATGCCGGTTATCTTGGTCTGTTTGTGATCAGCCTCATCGGTAATGCAACGTTATTCTTTCCCGCGCCTGTGTTCATCGTTGCCTGTGCGGCCGGACTCGCCCTTGGTCCGATCCCGGTCGGCCTCGTCGCCGGAACGGGCGCGGCGATCGGCGAACTGACGGGCTATCTCGCCGGCTACGGCGGCGAGGCGATCCTGCCCGAAGGCAAGCTGTATCAACGCCTGCACGCGTTCATGGATCGACACGGTATGTTAGCAATTTTTCTACTGGCGGCGATCCCCAATCCGATCTTCGATGTGGGCGGCCTGATCGCCGGCGCATTGAAGATGCCGGTCTGGAAATTTTTGCTGGCCGCCATTATCGGCAAATCGATCCGCCTCGGCTTTACAGCCTGGGCGTGCCTGAGCGGCATTCCATTCTTGCAACAGATCTTTAAATGATTTCACCGCGAAGGCGCGAAGAACGCCAAGATTTATTAAAGGCTTTTCTTCGCTAGATTGACAACTTCCGCAAGCCGTATATAATCAACGCAACATTGAACGACGTCGAACGAGAGGAGTAGGCGCGACGCGTCCGACAGAAATTGAGGGCCACCGGCTGAAAGCCCTCATCGGATTTAGCAGCGCCGAAGTCGCTCGGGAGTTGATCGATTAAACGTAGGGGACGATTCACGAATCGCCTGTACCTAGATCGATCCGGGCCAGCCCGTTACAGCCGATCGAGTGCGACCCTCACCCCCGGCCCTCTTCCTAGAAGGGCGAGGGAGTGATAGTCGAACCAAGGTGGTACCACGGAAGCCTCTTTCGTCCTTGCAAACGAGAGAGGCTTTTTCAATTCTGAATGCAGACTGCATAATATCCAATTGAACTAGATCAATTATGCATTGAGCATTCTGCATTATGCGTGAGGAGATCAACATGAATGACAACAACATGCCAAAGGCTTACGACTTCACCTCGACCGAACAGCGCCTTTATGAATGGTGGTGGCAGCACGGCTGGTTCAAACCCGAAGCCGCGCGCGATCAATCGGCTGAACCGTTCGTGATCTCGATCCCGCCGCCGAACGTCACGGGCGAACTGCATTGGGGCCACGCCATGTTCGTCAGCATCGAAGACCTGATGATCCGCTATGCGCGCATGAAAGGCAATCGCGCGTTGTGGGTGCCCGGCATGGATCACGCCGGCATCGCGACGCAATTGCAAGTGGAAAAACATTTGCTGCGCACTGAAGAAGTGACCAAAGACGAACTCGGCCGCGAAGAATTTGTGAAGCGCGTCTGGGATTGGAAAACCAAATACGGCGGCATCATTCAAAATCAAATCCGACGATTGGGCGCATCGGCCGATTGGGATCGCGAACGCTTCACGCTCGACGAGGGACTGAGCCGCGCGGTGCGCGAAGCCTTCGTGCGGTTGTATGACAAAGGCTTGATCTATCGCGGCACCCGA
>JBGQGR010000115.1:0-7898 GCA_041497495.1 Anaerolineae bacterium
CGAATGTCTGTCCGAGGCTTCAATCGCTATCTCAAAGCCTATCATTCTTCCGAGGTTTGCAGCAGTTTGAGTTAGTACTTGCACTATATTGAAACGAATTCTAAACCTGTTATAATCTGGGAACCTATCTGGTCTGAAGTGAGATACTGTGATTGAAGCCCAGGGCTTGAGCAAGTTTTTTGGCGACTTCGCAGCTGTACGCGATGTTTCTTTGCGCGTTGCGGCGGGTGAAGTGTTGGCATTGCTCGGTCCGAACGGCGCGGGAAAAACCACAACGGTCCGAATGTTGTCCGGCATCTTAGTGCCAACCTCCGGCTGGGCAAAAATTGCCGGACTGGATATTCAGAAGAGTTCGGAAGAAGTAAGACGGCGAGTGGGCGTTCTCACCGAAATGCCTGGCCTGTATTTGCGATCGACTGCGCGCGAATACTTGGAGTTTTTCGGCAGAGTCTATGGTTTGACGGCGGCTCATTCTCGCGAGCGGATCAAAACGCTCATGACGCAGTTCGAAATGGCCGACGTGCTCAATCGTCGTTTGAGCGAATTCTCCAAAGGCATGAAGCAGAAGTTGGCGCTGATTCGATGTATGCTGCATGACCCCGATGTACTGCTGCTCGATGAGCCAACCTCGGCTATGGATCCGCAAAGTGCGCGCTTGGTGCGTGACGCGCTGGCAACATTGCGCGGCGATCGGCGCAGTATCATCCTCTGCACACATAACCTCGTCGAAGCGGAATCCATGGCCGATCATATTGCGATCATTCGACGCGGGCAAATTGTGATCGAAGGTTCCCCGGCTGATCTAAAAACCCGATTGTTGGGCCGGCCCTTAATGGAAATCCGCTTTGCCGAAGCGTTGAATGGTTTGCTGCCTTCGCTGCAAGATCGCTTGGAAGTAGAAAGCAATGGCGATGACTGGCTGCGCTATTGGGCCGCCAATCCGATCAGCGACAATCCTCCACTGTTGCGCTGGCTGGCCGATCAGCGAGTCAATGTGGTGACATTGAGTGAAGTTCCGCGCAGTTTGGAAGAAGTTTATTTGCGTGTGGTCGAGCAGCCGATCTTGGCGGAAGGTTACTGATGGCTGCTATAACCTCAGTCACTCGAACCCAGCTTAGTTGGTGGGGCGGCGTTTCGATCCTAATGCGCCGCGAACTGCGGGATACTTTCCGCGATTGGCGGATGGTGGTGCCGATCGTTTTGTTGACGCTGGTCTTTCCGGTCATCATGACGTTGACTGCCGGTGTCGCGCAGAACTTTGTCGCCCGCTATGGCACGCCTTTGATTGCAGAGCGCTTGTTTCCCTTCCTGCTCATGATCGTCGGCTTCTTCCCCATTTCGTTCTCACTGGTCATTGCCTTGGAAACATTCGTCGGTGAGCGCGAGCGCAAGAGCTTAGAACCATTGCTGGCGACACCCTTATCCAACGGGCAGCTGTATCTGGGCAAGATGCTGGCCTCGATGATTCCACCCCTATTGGCCGCATACTTGGGGATCACGGTGTATTTGTTCGGCTTGTTGATCTTCCGAGGCTGGTCTCCGCCGCCCATTCTCTTGATTCAAGTTCTGATCCTGACTTCCTGCGAAGCGATCGTCATGGTATCAGGCGCGGTGGTCGTCTCCAGCCAAGCCACCAGTGTGCGCGCCGCGAATCTGCTCGCTTCGTTCATTATCATTCCGATGGCGCTGCTCCTTCAGGCTGAAAGTGTGATCATGTTTTTAGCCGACTACGGCGTGCTGTGGGGTATTGTCATCGCTCTGATCGTCGTCGATTTGATTCTGATACGCATGGGTCTCGGCCTGTTCAATCGAGAGGAACTGCTGGGGCGCGAGATCGATCACATCAACCCGATCGGGATTGGCCGTAAGATCAAGTTATTCTGGTTGACCGCCAGTCCCGGTGAGACCGCGCAGCGATTTTCGATCAAGCGCATGTATCGTCTGCATGTGCCGGCCGCTTTTCGGCGAGTGCGCAGCGCAGTCTTCGCCGTCCTAGTAGTCTTAATCGTCAGTTGGCTCGCGGGCTGGCTGTTTGCCAGCCGATTCTCTCTGCCGGCTGAGACACTCGATCAAATTCGAGGTGGCTTTACGCAGCTTGACAACAATGCTTTTGACGCCACGGCCTTTGCGCGGATACTACCCGACGCGGCTAATAATCCCGCATTAGCCGTCTTCTGGAATAATGTTCGATCGCTGCTGCTGGGTGGCGGGTTGAGTATATTTTCTTTTGGCTCGATCGGCATTGTGCTGCTGTTGATCGCCGTAGTGCCCATTGCATTGATCGCGCCAATTGTCGGTATGGCGGGACTAAGCCCACTGACCTTTATTCTGGCTTATTTTGTGCCGCACGGTATGTTCGAGCTGCCCGCCGCGATATTAGCGACGGCGGCCGGGCTGCGGCTAGGCGCGGCTTTTGTCCATCGCGCGCGGAACATGACGATCGGTGAAGGTTGGCTGTTGGCATTGATGGATTTTATCAAACTCTTCGTGTTTGTGGTTGTTCCACTGCTGGTGGTCGCAGCGTTAGTAGAAGTATATGGCACGCCCAAAATCATCTGCTTGATTTATGGTTGTGGCAGCTAGCTGTTAGTTCACCGGGCAGTCTGCAAAGAACTTTAACGCTCAAGTTTAGAAAGAGTCTGCATGTCGAGCCTCGTTATCTTAGGGACAGCCGCCGTCGTTCACGATGCCTTGCACGAAAACACTTACATGGTGTTGAAAGGAGCGCGTGAATCGATTTTGATCGATTGTGGCGGCAACCCGATCGGGCGTTTGCAGCGCGCCGGTGTGTCGCCCGATACTCTCAGTGCGGTCATCCTCACTCACGATCACCCCGATCACATTTACGGTCTGTCCATCTTGTTGATGGACTTGTGGCTGCTTGGCTACACCGATCCGCTGAAGCTTTACGCGCCTGCCTCCACACTGAAAACCATTCGCGCGATCATGGCCGCTCATCAATGGGATCAGTGGCCGCGTTTCTTCCCGGTAGAATTTGTTGAGATTCCGGCGGAAGTCGGCGTCAAAGTGCTGGAAAACGAAGACTTCACGATCGCGGCTGCGCCCGGCCTTCATTTTGTGCCGGTGGTTGGCCTGCGTGTGACGAATCGATCCACGGGCTACTCGATCATGTATACCAGCGACACCGCGCCCGCCGATTCGATAAAACATTTGGCGCACGGCGTCAACTTATTGCTGCACGAAATTGCGGGCGCCACCTTCGGACATTCCAGCGCGACGATGGCGGGCGTCATGGCCCGCGAGGCGCAAGTCGAAAAACTGATCTTGATTCACTACCCCGTCCATGCCGATCAAACCGCGCTGGTCGCTGAAGCCCGATCGGAATTCAGCGGCCCGATCGAGATTGCGCAGGACTTTGCGGAGTATTTGCTGTAGTTTGATCCGCGGCTCGAACTTAACTCTTAGCGCGATATTCCTCGCTGTGCCTGACGTATCTTTCCGCCGTGACTTTGATCGATTTTAGTTCTTCCTCCGTTAAAGTGTGTACCACGTGGCCCGGCAAGCCCAACACTAACGATCGAGGTGGGATAACGGTTCCACCCGTGATCAGTATGCCCGCGCCCAAGCTACATTCGCGCCCGATTTTTACGCTACTTAAAATTTTTACCCCAATACCGATCAATACATCTTGCGATTCACCATACGCCATTGCACCGTTTTATGGTAGAATCGTGCTGGTCATAGATTATCTATGTTTTGCGCGCAGCGCGCGGAGAGCAGGGGGCAGCCGATGTCAATGTCCTATTCCGAGTCGCGTGATCCAGCCGATCGATCCCAGTCCGATCTCGAGCGGCGGCATCATCGTCAATTCGGTTCCGGCAGTTGGATCGTGTGGGAGCATACGCATGCCTGGCAGCCACCCACGGATGTGTATGAGATCGATGACGCGGTGGTCGTGCGGATTGAAGTTGCCGGTATGCACGAAGCCGATTTTAAAGTGATGCTGCAAGATCAACTTTTGATCGTCAGCGGCAGACGATCAGATCCCAGTCCCAAAGTGGCCTATCATCAATTGGAAGTTCGCTACGGTGAATTCCGCTGTGAAGTTTACTTACATTGGATTGTGGATGAGGCCGGTATCTCGGCAACTTACCACAACGGTTTCCTGGAAGTTCATTTGCCCAAAGCTGGCTCACGCCGCGTCAAAGTGGTTGATGTCAGCCAGCGCGAGCTTTAGTTCCGCCTTCTTATTCTTTAACTCCAACCGCAGGCAGAGTTGCCTGAATTCTGCGACTTAGACCCCATGACCGATGAATATAACGCTCCATTAGGCAATCAAATATTTCGGCCTGAGACGATCGACATTGCGATGCTGTCTGACGAAAACGCCGAAGCGATCTCGCCGGATAAATCGATCGGCAGCACACTGCCCGACGAGCTGCCCATTCTGCCGCTGCGCGGTGTGGTGGTCTATCCGTTGACGGCTGTGCCGTTGACCGTCGGCCAAGCCCGATCGGTGCAGCTGATCGATGACGCCATGCTGCAGAAGAAAGTCGTCGGTCTGGTTGCCAGTAAAGATCCATCGATCGAAGAACCGGGACCGGAACAGTGTTACACCATCGGCACGGCAGCCACGGTACAGCGCTTACTGCGTCTGCCCGATGGGACGATTCGATTGTTGGTGCTCGGCCTCGAGCGCATTCGCATCAAAGAATATACCGGCACTGAACCGTATCTCAAGGCCAGAGTTGAATCTGCGCCTGAACAATCGGAGAAGAGCGTCGAGGTTGAAGCGCTGCGGCGCAACATCGGCTCGTTGTTTGGCCGCCTGGTCGAACTGGTGCCGGGTATTCCGGATGAAGTAGCCGCCGTGGCGATCAACATTGAAGACCCGCGCCAGTTGGCTTACGCCATCGCCACTTACATGCGCATCGAATTGGCCGACGCGCAAGAAATTCTGGAACTGGATGATGTGACGGCCAAGCTGCGCAAGATCGTTGCGCTGCTGAATAAAGAACTGGAAGTGCTGGAACTGGGCCACAAGATTCAGACCGAAGCCCATTCCGAAATGGAAAAAGTTCAGCGCGAATATTATTTGCGCGAACAGCTCAAAGCGATTCAGAAGGAACTGGGTGAGCACGATGAGCAGCAGATGGAAGTTGAGGAGCTGCGCCAGAAGATCGAAGAAGCCGCCATGCCCGAAGAGGCGCACAAGGAGTCGGTACGTGAACTCGATCGGCTCTCCAAACTCCCGACGGCCGCAGCTGAATATGGCGTTATTCGAACGTATCTGGATTGGCTGGTCAATCTGCCGTGGAGCAAGATCACGCCGGACAACTTGGATATTGCGCATGCGCGCAAGATTTTGGATGAAGATCACTATGGCTTGCAGGATATCAAAGAGCGTATTCTTGAATATCTCGCCGTCCGAAAATTAAAATCAGAACGTGCCAATGTTGAAGAGGATGCGTCGGCGGGCGAAACCAAAGACATGATTCGCCGCGAACGCGAGGGCGTGATCTTGTGCTTCGTCGGCCCGCCCGGTGTGGGCAAGACCTCGCTCGGACAATCGATCGCGCGGGCGATGGGCCGCAAGTTCGTCCGGCAATCGTTAGGCGGCGTGCGGGATGAAGCCGAGATTCGCGGCTTCCGCCGGACCTACATCGGCGCGCTGCCCGGCCGCGTCATTCAAGCGCTGAGGCGCATCGAAACGCGCAATCCGATCTTCATGCTGGACGAAGTCGATAAATTGAGTTCGGATTCTCGCGGCGATCCGTCCTCGGCCTTGTTGGAAGTGCTTGATCCGGAACAGAACCGAGAGTTCCGCGATCATTACATGGACTTGCCATTCGATCTGTCGCAAGTGATCTTTATCTGCACGGCCAACTATTTGGAAAATATTCCCGGTGCGCTGCGTGATCGCATGGAAGTGATCCAACTTTCGGGTTATACCGATCAAGAGAAAACCAAAATTGCGCAGGGTTATTTAGTTCCGCGCCAGATCAAAGAGAACGGTTTGCGCAAAAGCGAAGTGTCTTTTACCGCTGCCGCGATCTTGCAGATCATCCATGATTACACGCGCGAGGCGGGCGTGCGCAATCTCGAACGCGAGCTCGGCCGCGTGTGCCGCAAGCTGGCGACGCAAATCGCGGAAGGCGTATCGACCGAAGTGCAGGTGGATACAACGGACGTGGTCAAATATATCGGCAAGCCGCATTTCTATGGCGAGATCGCCGAGCGCACGCATCTGCCAGGTGTGGCGACGGGCTTGGTGTGGACGCCGGTGGGTGGCGACATCATCTTCATTGAAGCGACACAAATGTCCGGCGCGCGCGGCTTTCAATTGACCGGACAGTTGGGTGACGTGATGCGCGAGAGCGCGCAAGCGGCCATGTCCTTCGTTCGATCGCATGCGGAAGCATTGGGTGTGTCCGATAAATTTTTCGCTACGCATGATATTCATCTGCACGTGCCGGCCGGTTCGGTGCCGAAAGACGGACCGTCCGCGGGCGTGACAATGGCGACCTCGTTGGCCTCCTTGCTAACGGGGCGTCCGGTGCGGGCTGATTTGGCGATGACGGGTGAAATTACTTTGCGCGGCCAGGTGCTGCCTGTCGGCGGCATCAAGGAAAAAATCCTGGCGGCGCATCGATTGGGTCTGCGCACGATCATTCTGCCGAAGCGCAATGAAAAAGATTTGGATGATCTACCGGAAGAGATCCGCCAGTCCATGCAGTTTATTTTGGTTGATCAAGTCGAGCAAGTTTTTGACGCCGCGCTGTCGGCCGTTGAGCAGCGATCAACCGACACCAGCGGTACACATGCGGTAAAGCACGCAGTGCGTACCGAAACACGCAGTGCGTACCGCCGAACTCCGGCCCGTAAACGCAAAACAAAATGATCGACGCGGCTGGCGGATCGTGACGAATCCGACACCTGCGGTACACATGCGGTAAAGCATGCAGTGCGTACCGTCTACTGATGCCCGATCGAGGGCTGCCGCCCGCAGAGCGAGGATGCTTTTGATCAAAATATTGATTGTCGACGATGACCGTGCTACATCAACCTTGCTGCGCACGCTGTTTGAGATTGAAGGTTACGAGGGTGTGGTCTGTCCGCGACCCGAAGAAGTGCTGCACACAGCCGAGCACGAGCACCCGGATTTGATTCTGATGGACGTTCACTTGGCCGAAGTGGACAGCATTGGTATTTTGAAAACGATCCGCACAAATCCACACCTGAAAGCGACACCAGTGATTATGATGTCCGGCTTGGATGTGGAAGACAAATGCTTAAATGCCGGCGCGACCGCGTTTGTGCTGAAGCCGTTTCGGCCGGCTGAATTGCTGGATGAGATAAAACGCATTGTGAAGACGAAAAAATAATGGCTCAACGCAAAAAGAAAGAACCCCAACCTCAGCGTCAGTGGCGGCGGATCGATCTGCACCTACATACACCCGCCTCGATTGATTTTCAAGAATCTTCGGTCGCGTATCTCGACGTGCTGCAAACCGCCGAAGCGCGCGGGCTGGACGTCATCGCGTTTACGGATCACAACAGCGTGGCCGGTTATGCGCACATGCTGCGCGAGATCGATCAACTGGAATTATTGGAGAAACTCAAGCGCATTCAATCGGATGAGCGCCAGCGCTTGGAAGAATATCGCCGCCTGCGCAAAAAGATTTTGGTGCTGCCCGGCTTTGAATTCACGGCCACGTTCGGCTTTCATATCATCGGCGTCTTTTCGGAAGATACTTCGGCACGCGAGATCGAGCATATCTTGTTGAACTTGAATGTGCCGTCCGAAAAACTCGATCAGGGCGCGACCGATTGCGGCGCCACCGCCGATGTGTTGACGGCCTATCGCTTGATTGACGAGGCCGGCGGCTTGGTGATCGCCGCGCATGTGAACTCCAGCAACGGTGTGGCAATGCGCG
>JBGQGR010000116.1:0-7855 GCA_041497495.1 Anaerolineae bacterium
AGGCACACCGGCGTCGACGAGCAGGCGCGTGTGGACTTGATCGCACATATTGCCCGATAGACCCGGCGCAACCAGAATCAATTGGCCGCCCGCTCGAGAGACTTCAGTCCAATAATTATTCTGCCAGTTCTCCGGCCACCAATTAATCAGCGTGGTCGAGAGCGGCAGGGTGTCCGTCAGCCAGATCGGCCCGGCGGCTGCGCCGCGGTTGTTGCAGACTTGCAGCGTATATTCAAATTCTTGACCCGGCGCGGGATCATTTGGATTGGGCCATTTATTTACGCCGATCTCGACGTCGTCAGTCGAAACATCGATCGGGCCGGTGCAGCTCCAATCATTGCCGGGGTTCGAATCGCCAGGACTTGTTGTGGCAATGCCTGCGCAGTTATCCGGAATTACACCGCTGCCGGTCGGCGCCGTATCCGTCACATTTAGCGTCACCATGAACGCAAGATCGGTGCTTGGCGAGATTGTCCCCAAGTTCCATGTGATCGTTCCGTCCGAGCCGATGTCGTGCGTAACGCCGCTGGTATCGCCGGCATAGGTGGTGTACATGGGCAGGGTATCGGTGATGATGGTATTTTCAGCATCACCAGTGCCCCCGTTGCTGTACTGCAAGGCATAAACCATGATGCCGCCCGGTCGGGCGTAGCCGCCGCTTGGATTCCATTTGTTGACAGAGACATCGGGGGTCGGCAGATCAAAGATGTAAGTTACCGAATGCCCATGCGGCGCGCGATAGTTGATCTTGAATTGATCGCTATAGCGAATGTCCCAGCTTAATGAGGTGAAATCAACCGTGTAATAGCCGCTGGCATCTACATTGATCTCGTTTGCATTGGTCCAATCGTTATTACGCCCAGTGCCAATGTCCAGTATGCTATTCGCTGGAGCTGTGCCGGTCAGAATGTCGGTCGCTGGATCGGCGTAACCGGTAAGGGCCACCACTTCGATCGTGTCGATGTAGCCGCCGCCAAAATCGACCGTGACGGAAATGCCGGGCACGATCGTGCCGTTGGGGAACGGCTGATTGTAATCATTCGGCCCGCACCAATCACAACCGCCGGCGGCGGCCGTGGCCGTGGCAATATCGCCGCTGATCGGACTGGTCACCGTGATGGTGATAGGATTGGCCGGGAATGGCGTGGAACCGTTGACTTGATTGCTCCCGTCCATAAAATAAGTGGGATCGATATACGGCGAGTTGAACACATCGACGAGCCAGGAATTATTCGCATCGTAATAAGTGACCCAGACGCTTTCGCCCCACTTGAGATCACCATCGCCCCAAAATTCTTGGAGTTGATTCACTGCAACAACAAACTGGCCGCTGCCATCGGTCGGCACAAAGCCCTGGCCTTGATTGTCAACGCTGACAAGCAGCAGCGCATTCGCCGGTCCAGAGCCTGCGACGACATTGGTAGCGAGATCAGGGTTGATGATAATGTCGGGAATTTCGGCCGCATAGCTAAAGCCCGCGGCTGATTGGAGCTGCAAGTGATCGCCCGGCTGCATCTGCTGGCCCGTACTCCAAAAATCTTGCCAGATACTTCCGTTCGCTTGCGCTGATTGGCCGGTCAACTGAGCCTTGAAAGTACCGCCGCCGGTATAGAGCGTTACGGTATAGTCTGTGCCGGGCGGATTGATGATGCCGCCATAGGTATTCCACGGAATTACCGCCCCGAGGTCGTCGGTGTTGCGTGAGATGCGATCCACATAATCGCCCGCAGTGAGGTGAGCCACGTCGTAAGCTAAATCGCCGCGCACGTCGAAGCCGCCGGGCGTCGCGGTGAAAGGACTGGTAGCCGTGACGAGCAGCGCGAACTGTCCATTGGCAGGATACAACTGGGGTAGATAATAGTTGCCTGAAAGTTCCACGCGCTGTGTGGGCGAGACGACCGTGCCAGTGAATTGATTGACATCAGGATCAACCAGAACGGTCAGCGTCATGACCTGCACCACACCCTGCCACGCTCCACTCGACGCCGTGACGACATCGCCGGGCACAATGTCGACGGGCAGACTGACCTTGAACTCGCCGCTCTGTTGCAGCACGTCGTAGTAATTTGACGAAGTGGCCGAAGATGCGCTGTAGACCGTGACGGTCACCGGTATGCCGTCCGATCCAAAACCCGCGCCGAAGCCGGAAACGACGTCGTAGGTTTGATTCACATCGATCGAGGGTGACAGCGTCCGAAAATCAAGATCATCACTTTGCGCATCGGGCAGCGAGATCCACACCCATTGGCCGGGCAGGATGTTGGCCTTGCCGCTGAAATTGATCGTATAGACCCCGCTGACATTCGCGGTGGTGGTGATCTGGATCGCGCGTTGGCCGATCGGGGTGAGATTTAACGCCAAGCCTTTAACGACTTGCCCCGCTTTCGCCTCGCCTGTCACGCGATCGTTCGCCGCATCAACGGCTTCAGTAAAATGATCCACCGTGCGACTCAATATCGCGCCGCTGGCAAATCGAGCAATGACAACGTCGCTGTCTAGAATACCAGTAGACATGCCAACGAAATAGCCACCGGCTGCATCGGCCTGTACCGTGCTGGCCTCTTTGAGAGTGATCGCATCGGAGTAAAACAGCGTCACGGTTACCGTTGAACCAGCGGGCGCAGTGCCAAAGACCCAACTAAAAGGTGTCGGCCTCACAGTGAGACCGGTGCTGGCGACAACGTGACGATGAACCTCGATGCCGTTTTGGCTGTAAGCCACCACGGCCGTCGACGAATCCGCTGACGTAAAATCCCACAGGCCGCTGAAGTTGGCGCTGAATTTGCCTGACGCATCCGTGCTGACCGTTTTGCTGATGGAATTCGTCGATGGTTCGTAGGATTCCCACGTCGCATAGACCGTGACACTCATCGGCGACGACACACCGCCGATCGTGCCGGACACGATGTCACTCACTAAATTAATCTGCGCGTCGATCGATCGCAGCGTCACGCCTGCCGATGTGCCATGATAGATCGTGACGACGTTCCCTGCCGTTAGTCCCGGTCGATCACCGGCGGAATTGTAGAGCGTGGTCCAGAAGAAACCGATGGCATCCGCCGTGCTGGCGCCCATTTGCTGATTGTTGACCGCAACCGTGATTGTATCGCCCGCGCTCACGCTGCCCCACACGCGATCGGTGTCGAGGCAAATTGCCAGATTCGCCGGGCCGGGCATCGGGGGTGTTAATGGCGCCAGCGGTGCTGACGAATCCTCCGCAGCGAATTGATCAGTTAGATTTTTTTCAGGGAAGATGCCACGTGGATCATCGATGGTCAAGGCGGAGGAAGTTGAAGATCGAAACGAGTCTAGATAGGGCGATGTTACATTTCGCCGAAAAGATAAGCTGCGAGTCGGGGGTGTGGTGGTCTGCCATTTGAGTCCGGGTAAATCGATCGGGTTAACCGGCGCTTCGATCGACTTATCACTCGCTGGCCGATTCTGCTCGATCGGATCATCGACCAGATCGGCAGCCGGCCAATCGTTAATGGGCTTCGCGGCGGCGGGTAGCGCTAAGGCTACCAGCAGTCCGATCAGGCCGACAATTCCAATGATGAGTGCGAAGCTTGCAGAAAACATTCGGTGGCGATACATGATTGGCCTCCTAGAATTTTCAATTAGCCCCGCACCGTTCTATCTCCTCCTCCCATATTGATAAATCGAATAATCAGTAAGCGTCAGTTAGGTCTCCTCTGGCGCTTATCGATCGCAAATGCTCCGTGAACATTATTGTAAATCTGAATTGTGTCTTGTCAATAGATCAACTCAATTAACAGATCAAATTGAGTGTAATGGCGATTGGGTTTGCGCATGTTGGGATTGTTTACGTTTGTTGGTTCGACCAGCTTGAACAAATTGATGTTTTAATAAAGATCATGCTTGACATCGGCGCGAAGATCCAAACTTGCGAATTACTTTGGCCAGCCCGATTCATACGCGGCGATGATCCGATCGAGCGTTATATCCAACTCCCGATCGATCTTCTGCCTCGACGGATCGGCATCGAACCAGTCGATGATCTCCTGTGCGCCTACAACGAATGGCACGCTCGCGATGAAACCCGGCACCAGTCGCTTGAGCTTGCTGTTATCGAAGATGACGCTGTGCGCTTTGTCGCCAAGCAAACTGTCGCCCCATTCACGATCGAACGCGGCGATAAACTCTGACGGTATATGAATGAATTGTGGTTTATCAACTCCGGCGGCATGCGCCATTAGTTCGTAGATTTGATTCCACGTTAGCAGTTCGTCACTCATGATCTGAACCGCATCGCCGATCGTGTGAGGATTGCCCAACAGACCGACAAAGCCCTTGGCGAAATCGGTATGATGCGTCAGCACCCAGATCGATGTGCCGTCACCGTGCACGATGACCTGCTTGCCCTTCCGCATCCGATCGATCGCGGTGTAGCCGCCGTGGATCGGTGACAATGAAGGATCGTAGGTGTGTGATGGGCGGACGATCGTCACTGGAAAATTTTCGCTGCGATAAGCGAGCGTCAATCGATCTTCACAGGCGATCTTGTTTTGCGAATATTTCCAGATCGGATTGTGCAACGGCGTCGATTCGGTAATCGGCAGCATAGCCGGCGGTTTCTGATACGCCGAAGCCGAACTGATGAAGATGTATTGACCTACTCGTCCGCGAAACAGATCGAGGTCGGTTTCGATGTGATCAGGCGTGAACGCGATCCAATCGACGACCACATCGAATGAGTGATCTGTCAATACGGCACGTACTGACTCTCGATCGCGAATATCGCCGCGCAGCAGCTGCACTTCTTTGGGGATTGGTCGCGAAGTCGTTTGACCGCGATTGAGCAAAACCATCTCGATGCCGCGCTCGATCGCCAATTGCACGCAGGCTGTGCTGATGATGCCCGTTCCACCGATGAATAATACTTTCATGTTTGCCTCTCTTTAGAAATTCAAGTGACGCGTCATACACTGATTGTCATTCCCGCGAAGTCGGGAATCCAGACCGCGAAGACTAGACACCCGCCTTCGCGGGTGTGACAGTAAATCACATCAATCAGTAAGATCAATTCTCATCATGGGCAGTTCGCGCACATGCCCTTCGATTTCATATCGATTCACACTTACGCGCTGTGTGCCCAGATGCTGATAAAAACCCTCGGCGTTGGGATCAGCCTCAATCTCAATCGATTGTGCGCCGCGCTGCTTGGCGCGATCGATCGCGTGTTGCAACAACCGTCGGCCCACGCCACGCCCGATCGAGTTGGGTTGAACCCAGAGATGATCGAGCGTCCAGATCGATCCAGTATCGATCACAGCGTAGAAGCCGACGATCTCTTGATCGATATAAGCCACAACCACTTCAGCGGCTTCAATATATTCGGCCGTTAGCGTTAATTGCTCGCGCCAGAGATCGATCCACCGATCGGGATAACCCCAATACCGTTTGGCCGAAATCGCAATCGCTGTTAATTGATCGGCTTCACTTGATCGAGCGCGCCGAAAATCGATCGCCATGAGTTATAATCGCCAGACTTTTATGGACAGGTGATACACGATGCAGATTGCAAAGAACACCGTCGTCACCATCGATTATACTCTCACCGATGATCAAGGTTCAGTGTTGGATACTTCCAAAGGCGTGGAGCCGCTGCAGTATGTGCAAGGCATCGGCAATTTGATCCCCGGCTTGGAAAAAGCGTTGGAGGGCAAGCAGCCGGGCGATCACATCCAAGTCACCATTCCACCTGAGGAAGCTTACGGTGAGCGCGATGCTGACAATCTGCAAATTGTGTCGAAGCATGTTCGAAGATTTGACGGGTCTTGAAGTGGCCTGCAGGTGCAGGCGCAGAGCGATTCAGGCACACAAGTGCTGACGGTGACTGCGCTCGATGAAGATTCAGTGACGCTGGATGGCAATCATCCTTTGGCGGGCGAGACATTGAATTTCGATGTGATGGTGGTCGATGTGCGGACTGCGACCGCTGAAGAATTGGAACACGGCCACGCGCACGGCGGCGGGCACGGGCATTAGCCCGATCGATTTTCCGGCGAATGAAATTAAGCAAACGGCGAACATTAGTCCGCTGTTTTTATTTTCAGCGAACCGTCATTGCGAGCGCAGTCCCTAGATGGCACAGCCCTCTTGGGATGTGTCACGAAGCAATCTGGTTGACTATCGCGGAGATTGCTTCGTCGCAAAAAACGCTCCTCGCAATGACGACCCCAAAATTAAATCCATCTGCGCACTTTCGATTTATACTGCGTGTACACTTCACCAAACTTTCTGGCTAGATATTTTTCCTCTCGCACGATGATGAGATAAGTTACCGCGATCAGCAAGACGGGCCATAAGACAATTGCCCAGATTGCATTGGCGGCCAAGCTGATCCCCAGATAGATCACAGCCAGCGCGAGATAGATGGGGTTGCGTGAAAAACGATAGGGTCCATCGCTGACGATCGCGCTGGTCGGCTCGAACGGATCGATCGGCGTGCGGGCGCGAACCATCACGCGGAAGGCGCGTGAGGCAATGAATAACCCGATCGCGACCAGTGCCACACCAATAATCAAGCGCGGCGCAATCGGTAGCAGATCGATCGGAAAGATCGCGCTTAAGATCAAGCCAACGATGAGGAAGGCGAGGAAAACGAAGGGCAATAAAACGGGAAGCTGAGCAGTATCAGATTGAAGTTGATGCATATTCGTTTACCTATGGATTCAATAATGTGAACGAGATCAAATACTGATCAATATCCTTCGCCGAGATTTGATCTTTCGGCCCCAGCGCTTCAATGCGATACATTCGATTATTGACCAAGAAAATTCGAGCGCGCATGACCTGCTTGCCGTCCGCGGCGGCCAGAGTTACTTCGCGACCCGGAAATTGGTTATCCAAAGTGATGTCCTTTTCACTCTTGACGGTACCGTCAATATCGCCTTCCATGCTGGTCCGCGTATGCGTCAGCAGTCTCTGCGGATCGGTGCCTTGCATGATCGTTTGAGAATAATCATAGTACGCGATGATATATTGAATGTTGTCCTGCGTTAATCGAAACACGCCGAACTCCAGCGGCGCGATCGCCGGGTTGGTGTCGATGGTTCGTGTCGGCGTGCCGGGCAGCCGTACGGAAAATTTTCCATCCGGCGATTTGAATTCGGCCCAGGTCGTCGGAGGCTGGCAGGCGGTTAGAATGAAGACAGTCATTAGGCTTGAAGCGATGAATTGACTGAACCGATTCATTATGAAGCCTCCGGTCTCAACGGATTTTCAGTACGAGTACGAGTATAAGGTGAATTGCTTCAAGAGTCAAAATTCTAATCCTTGACAAACTCTCGATAAACCGATAGACTCAATTTGGAAGACGTTGCTCTAGCAAATTAATTGACGGAGAAATCAGCACTATGCTTGCAGGATTCTTGCTTGCTTTACGTGAAGGCATCGAAGCCGCATTGGTCGTTGGCATTGTGTTGGGCGTGTTAAAGAGAATGAATCGCATGGAGCGCGCCCGCCGGATCTGGCTGGGCGTGGGTCTGGCGGCGGCCATCAGTTTGATCGTCGCGATAGGATTGAATCTTCTCAATGCTGAGTTCGATGGGCCGGGTGAGCAAGCGTTTGAAGGTTTGACTATGTTAGCCGCGGCGGGTGTCTTGACGTGGATGATCTTCTGGATGCAGAAGCAGGGCCGCAGCCTTCAAACCGGGCTTGAATCGAATGTAAAGAGCGCGTTGTCGCGCGGGCAGGATTGGGCCTTATTTTCGATCGCATTCTTTGCCGTCGTGCGCGAGGGCGTTGAACTCGCCTTGTTCTTGACCGCGGTCAATTTCTCATCGACGCCCGCGGCCGGCGTCGAAGCGCCGATCCTCGGTTGGTTAGGTGG
>JBGQGR010000117.1:0-7769 GCA_041497495.1 Anaerolineae bacterium
AGTCTGCCAGTGTTGAAGAAGGTCATGATTTGCTCTTCCGTCCACTGCGGCATAATCTTCGTTAGGTTTGGACCAGTGGGTGGGCCGAGACCCGAATACACCTTGCCCTCCAATTGTTGGCCATGGCAGCCCCGGCACCCGATCACATCCACCATGTACTTGCCATACTCCGGGGTTCCCACTTGGGGCGCGATCACGCTACCCACCGGCTGCTGCGCAGTTCGCAAATCAAACAGGTTGATAAACACCGCGCCGAGCAGGTTGAACTGATTGTCTGGGGTGGGTCGGCCGGTGGCGGGCTGCGAACGCAAGTACGCGACCAGTGCCTGCACATCGTCGTCGCTCAAATTGCGTAAAATATCCGACGGCATGATGAGCAGCGAGCGGCCATCTTTATGCACGCCCTCGCGGATGGCGCGAATCACCTCTCCATCGCTCCAATCTTTGATGTTGCCAGAAGGCGTGAGATTGGGCGCATAGAATGTGCCCAGCGGCGACGCGCCAAACTCTGTTATGAAATTGGTGCCCGAGAGCGGCAGCTGTCCCTTCGATCCATGGCAGCTCGCGCAAATGTGTGCCAGTCGCTCGCCTCGCGCAATCTGTGCGGGAGTGCCAGCCACTTGGATGTTGGCGAGCGGGTTATTGTGTTGCTCGGTAAGCTTGTAAAAGCCAATCAGCGCCAAGACCAGCAGGGCGCTAGCGATCAGCATCAACAGCCCGGCCAGGATCAGTCCTGCCCATTTCAAGATCGAGCGCTTGGAATGCCACGCGCGGCGCGTCAGCCATGCCAACAAGAACACGAGGATGATAAGCACGAGTACACCGACTATGTCGAACATGTGACCTCTCCCCCTCCGCGATCTCCATCAGCTGGTTTTCGATCAGGTCCTGCATCTAGCGGTTACGATACCCGCGATCCAGACTGGCGGCGCGGCATTTAGGACCGCCGCGAATTCCTCGCTCGCTGACATGTATGGAGAGATTACCATGAACACTGTCCTGTTGTCATGAGTCAATGTCCCAAAAGAGTCGGGAAGTTTGTCCCATCATCAGAGGATCGCTCATATGCAGAAAGTGTGAAAGGTGACCAACACTAAAATAAACGCGGGCGAGATTCGCTTCACTGTATGTCATCAGACAAAATGGGACAAAAGAGGTCCGTTGCCAAGAGACACTTTTGGTCACGAACTGGCATAACCAGACCAATGGGAAGTGGTTGGGGGATTCATTAACGAATGCTGCTACTGTGGCGTGCTTGCAGGGTGACTATTCTAATGCACAGCCATTGTACGAGGAAGCACTAGCTGTATAGCGAGCAGGGCTCTAACAAAGTCGCTGATTGTCATGTTGAGCGACGCGAAGCATCTCTTATGTCGGGCGCAGAGACCCTTCGCTACGTTCAGTGTGACAGTCGTTTGGCGACACCACCACGATTTGCATTAGTTGTCAATGGACTTTGTGAGAACCCTGGTATAGCGAGCCATCGGCGCTCAATCGGATGCTGGTTGTATATTAGCCAGACTGGGTTACTTCGCAGTATATTAGGACAACAATGAACAAGGGTGGCATTCTTTGCCGAAAGTCTGGAGAGCTGTCGCGAAAAAGCTGTTGAGGGTGAATCGCCTGTTATTTGTCTGGAGTCACAGAGCTGCACCGCGCGCAGTTGGATGAAGCAACGTTCGACGCCGCTTGGGCATCGGAAGGGATCGGTGAATAACGTTGGCAGATTTATTTTTTGCTCAATAAATGTTTCTTCAAGAATTGTCCGGTATGCGATTCTTTATTCGCGGCGATCTCTTCCGGCGTGCCGGTGGCGACGATGTAGCCGCCGCGCGCGCCGCCCTCCGGCCCAAGATCGATCAAATGATCGGCCACTTTAATAATGTCGGGATGATGCTCGATGATCAACACGCTGTTGCCCGCATCCACTAATCGATTCAAAACCTCGATCAATTTGTGTACATCGGCAGCGTGCAGACCGACCGAAGGTTCGTCAAGCACATACAGCGTGTGATCGGTCGGGCGCTTACTCAACTCGCGGCTCAACTTTACACGCTGCGCTTCGCCGCCGGACATCGTAGGGGCAGGCTGACCTAATCGGATGTAGCCCAGTCCAACATCTTCGAGCGTCTGCAACTTGCGTTGAAGCAGCGGAATGTTTTCAAAGAACGGCAGGGCTTCGCTTACGGTCATGTCCAAGACTTCGGCGATGTTCTTGCCTTTATATCGAACTTGCAGCGTCTCACGATTGTAGCGCGCGCCGTGACACACATCACACTGCACGAACATATCGGCCAAGAACTGCATCTCGATCTGAATCTGTCCCTGACCCTCGCAGGCCTCGCAACGTCCGCCTTTGACGTTGAATGAGAAACGGCCCGCTTTATAACCGCGCACTTTCGATTCGGGCAGTTCGGTGAAGAGATCGCGAATCTCGTTGAAGAAGCCGGTATACGTCGCCGGATTCGATCGAGGCGTGCGGCCAATGGGCGATTGATCGATGTTGATGATCTTATCGATATGCTCGATACCTTCGATGCCTTGGCTGACACCCGCGCGTTCGTGCGATCCGTGCAGCATTTGCGCGAGCCGCTTGTATAACACTTCAACCACCAGCGTTGATTTGCCTGATCCCGAAACTCCAGTGATGCACACAAACTTGCCGAGCGGTATCTTGACATCGATGTTCTTGAGATTGTTTTCTTGCGCGCCGCGAATGATGAGATATTGTCCGTTGCCCGATCGTCTTTCCTCTGGAACTTCGATCCGCAATCGGCCGGAGAGATAACCGCCGGTCAGCGATTTTTTGTCTTTCTTGATCTGATCGAAAGTGCCTTCGAAGATCACATGCCCGCCATGCTCGCCTGCGCCCGGCCCCAGATCGATAATCCAATCACTCGCTTCCATGGTGTCTTCATCATGTTCGACAATGAGCACGCTGTTGCCGAGATCGCGCATCGATTGCAGTGTCTTGATCAAGCGGGCTTGATCGCGCGGATGCAGGCCGATGCTGGGTTCGTCGAGCACGTACAACACGCCGGTCAACCTCGATCCGATCTGCGTCGCCAAGCGAATGCGCTGCGATTCGCCGCCGGATAGCGATCCGGTATTGCGTTCGAGCGTGAGATAGTCAAGACCGACATCGACCATGAATTGCAAGCGGGCGTTGATCTCTTTCAAGATTTGTTTGGCGATCGTCGCTTGGCGGGGCGTGAGAGGTAGCGCATCCTGAACGGAGCCGCGAAGCGGTGCAGTCGAAGGACGCGCGTTCCCATTGCCCGCGTCCTTCGACTGCGTGCTGATGCCGCTAGCCTCAGCACTCCGCTCTGGATGCTTGCTAGTATTTGAATTGCTTCTTAACGTTTTGACCCAATCGAGCGCTTCATTAACAGGCAGTGATGTGACTTCGGAAATATTTTTCCCGCTGACTGTCACGGCCAGGGCTGCAGGTTTCAAGCGCTTGCCGCCGCACGTCGGGCAGGGCGCTTGCGCCATATACGATTCGATCCGGCTGCGGATGTAATCGCTAGTCGATTCGGCATAGCGGCGGCGCAAATTCGGAATGATGCCTTCGAAAGTCGTTTCGTAAATCCGGATGCCGCCCGTGCGATGCTTGAAATTGATCTTGAGTTTCTCATCGCCACTGCCATAGAGCAGAATATCTTTCTTCGCCTGCGAAATCTGGCCAATGGGCGTGTTCCAATCGATTTTGTAATACTTGGCGGCTTCGCGCATGAGATTGTTGTAATACATGTCTTCGCCCGTCTCATCCGATCGCCACTCCATCACATTGATCGCGCCCTGCGCCAAAGACAGGTTGGGATTCGGGAAGACGAGATCGGGATCGATCTCCAATTTGACGCCGAGGCCTTGACAGGTTTCGCATGCGCCGTGTGGTGTGTTGAATGAAAAGGTGCGCGGCTCGATCTCGGGCAGCGACGTGCCATCGTACGCGCAGGCGAAACGCTCGGAGTACATATGATCGATCGAGTCTTTGCCGCTGATCTCATTGACGATCACCGCGCCATCGCCCAAGTTCAACGCCGTTTCGATCGAATCACTCAATCGGGCGCGATCGAGATCGGGTTTAATCACCAACCGATCGACTACGGCCTCGATCGTGTGGTTCTTATATCGATCGAGTTCGAAGTGATCGCTGACATCGTGCAGTTCGCCATCGACCCGCACGCGCACGAAACCGGCTTTGCGCACATCTTCGAAGACGGGCTGATGATGTCCCTTGCGATCTTTGATTAACGGCGCGAGGATTTGCAAGCGCGTGCCTTCGGGCAGCGCCAAAACTGCATCGACAATTTGATCCGAAGTTTGCATCTGCACTTCGCGGCCGCAGACCGGACAGTGCGGAATGCCGACACGCGCATACAGCAAACGCAGATAGTCGTAAATCTCCGTGACGGTGCCCACGGTCGATCGAGGATTGCTGCTGGCCCCACGTTGATCGATCGACACCGCCGGACTCAGCCCTTCGATCTGATCGACATCCGGCTTTTCCATCTGGCCAAGGAACTGCCGGGCGTAGGCGCTGAGCGATTCGACGTAGCGGCGTTGCCCTTCGGCGAAGATGGTGTCGAAGGCGAGCGATGATTTGCCGCTGCCGCTCAGGCCGGTGATGACCACCATCTTGTCGCGCGGAATATCGACGTTGATGTTTTTTAGGTTGTGGGTGCGCGCGCCGCGCACGATGATTGTATTTTGCTGGGTCATGTGATTATTTCGTAGGGGCGAGGTCCCCTCGCCCAGGTCGGCGTGATCCACATTAGGCGAGGCAACTCGCCCCTGCCTGTTGATGTGAATGCAAAGAATTATTATATCATGCGAGATAGGGCAATGTTCGATTTTTTAATTTTTCGTTCTAGTTTTGAGATTTCAGCTGATCAAAAGTGACAAGAGGATGGTTGTTACAATCGTGCAACCTTTAGTTAATCACTCTGCTAAGAATCGATTCGCCGTTAGGTAATCTTCGCTCTTTATTGTTCGAAACAGAATTTTCCAATGCTGCGTTTCCCTTTGCGTCACAGCATTGGCTGGTGCGTGCAGCGATCATCCACAGGGCTTGTGGGTTTTGAAGTCGATACAAGAATGGATAAACCCTCAAACTGCCTCTCCCCATTGTTGGGAGAGGCGAAGCGGCTCTGATCGATCTGGATGCTCATCGGGGTGAGGGTCGATCGCAGTAAAAGTCATTCCCGCGATAGCGGGAATCCAGAATTTCAATCACTGATTCCGAAATGGACTTCTAAATCGACGAGGCTCTCGATAATTTATGAGGCCTCGTCTCGTTGTCCTCTAATGAGATCGATTGCTTATTTCCCCCAGCCTTCGCGCAGTACGCGCAAGGCATTGCCCCCTAGAATCTTATTGACGCGTTCTTCGCTATAACCCTCGACGAGCATCCGCTGCGTCAGGCGCGGCATCTCCGAAGCATCTTTCAGATCTTCAGGCGGTGTGGTGAAGCCGTCGAAATCGGTGCCGAGGCCGACGTGATCTTCGCCAGCAATGTTCACAAAGTGATCGATCGTGCGGAAGAGAAAGTTGATGCCCTGTCCCGTCGCATGCGGCATCAACCAGTACGGCATGAAGATCACGCCGACGATGCCGCCATCGCGTGCGATGCGCTTCACTTCCCAATCGGCCAAGTTGTAAGGTGCAGGATTGATTTCATACGCGCCGATGTGCGTCGCCAGCAGCAGTACCCGTTTGCCGCTCGCTTCGGCGATCTTGTAGACTTGTTCGCGAGCGACGGGTGAGCTGTGCGACAGATCGATCAACATGCCTAGATCGATCATCCGCGCGACGACGCGCTTGCCCAGATCGGTTAGACCCTTAGTGAGATCGCGCCAGATTTCCGGATTGGCCGCTAAGTTCGCGAAATCTTCCGGGAATGGATAACAAGGATTCACCACCCGGTTCGGATAAAAGTGGGCCAGGGTGATGTAAGCCGCACCGCGCTGGAAGAATTCATCCACGTTACGCAGTATCCCGTCTTCGCTGGCTTCCGGTCCGCCGAGGCTGTGCGCGCCTTCGATCGCGTGCACCACGGCGATCGGGCGCTGCTCGATCGGCTGATTTAAGATCGCGTTGAGTTCCGCCACCGATTTCGCCATCTGCATCTTGACGGGCGACGAGGTTGCGACAATCTGTTCAAGATCAGCCATGATCTTCAAGGTCGCATCGAACGGCGGCGCAGCCATCAATTGATGCCATAGATCGGGCCGCAGAAAGCGAAAGAGATTGATGATCGGAAAATCTTTGATCAGCCCTCTCTCTGGTACATGCAGCACGGATAAGATCGCGCTATACCCGCCGAGTTTCAAGCGCGGCCAACTGGCGCGTACGGCGAAGGGGTTGAAACTGCGCGAGACCACGGAGCGCAGATTCAGGTTTTGCTTAAGCGCGAGACGATTCATGGCGGGATGAATGTGCAGATCGATAACTGGAGCTGCGGCGTGAATTGTCTGCCAGCGGTTGTGGGTATCGGTAGGCATGCGAACCTCCTGTGAAGCTATCAGTGAATGAAGCGAGGAACGAAACTTTACCAAACGTGTAGACATTATACGCTCACCTGGTGTGATCAGCAAAAGCTAAGCGGTTGTATTTCAAGTCTCTGTGCCGACTTGATTTCTTTCCATAGTCTTTGGCCATGCTATAATGCGCTTATCTTCTTCATCGAGGCGCCTCATGAATTCCCAAGATTACATCGCGATTGAAGAACAATACGGCGCGCACAACTATCATCCGCTCGACGTGGTGATCGAGAAGGCCGAAGGCGCGTGGGTTTATGATGTCGATGGCAAAAAATATTTGGACTTCCTCTCGGCTTATTCGGCGGTGAATCAAGGCCACAATCATCCGCGCATCGTCAAGGCAATGATCGATCAGTTGGGCAAGGTCGCGTTGACCTCGCGCGCGTTTCGGAATGATCAGTTGCCTTTGCTCGCGAAGGAACTGTGTGAACTCACCGGCTATGAAATGATGCTGCCAATGAACTCCGGCGCGGAAGCGGTCGAGACGGCGATCAAGGCCGCGCGCAAGTGGGGCTATCAGATTAAGGGTATTCCCGATGGGCAAGCTGAGATCATTTCATGCGGCGATAACTTTCACGGTCGCACCATTACGATCATCAGCATGTCGACCGAGCCGCAGTACAAAGATGGTTTTGGGCCGCTCACGCCGGGTTTCAAATCGATCCGGTATGGCGATGCCAAGGCGTTAGAACAGGCAATTACGCCCAATACCGCAGCGTTCATCGTCGAACCGATTCAAGGTGAAGCGGGTGTGCATATACCGCCCGATGGTTATCTCAAGCAAGTCGAAGCGATCTGCAAGCAGAACCGCGTGCTCTTCATCACCGACGAGATCCAATCGGGGTTGGGGCGAACCGGAAAAATGTTCGCGCATCAATGGGAAGGCGTAAAGCCCGATGCAGTAATCATCGGCAAGGCATTATCCGGCGGCTTGTATCCGGTCAGCGCGGTGGTATCGAGCAAAGAAGTATTGGGTGTATTCAAGCCCGGCGATCACGGCTCGACGTTCGGCGGCAATCCGTTGGCCTGTGCAGTCGCGCGTGAAGCGTTGAAAGTTTTAGTTGAAGAAAAGTTATTCGATCGATCGGCTGAACTCGGCGAATACTTCAAGGGCAAGCTGCAGCGCATCGAGAGTGAGCATATCAATGAAGTGCGTGGGCGCGGGCTGTTCATCGGCGTCGAGTTGTATCCCGAAGCCGGCGGGGCGCGGCGCTTCTGTGAAGC
>JBGQGR010000118.1:0-7763 GCA_041497495.1 Anaerolineae bacterium
AAGGCTTAATTCTCAATGCTTAATGCATAATCAATGCTTAATGCATAATTCTCAGTGCACAATTCAAATCACTCACTCAAATCTAATTACTGCAAAGCCTGCTTTATACCTGAAGCTATAGACCCTCTGCCTTGTGCGTCGTGAATTGATCATTGCACATTGTTCATTGATCATTGTTAATTGTGCATTATGCACTACGCATTCTTCATTGTCCATAGTATGGCGCTAACGGATAGCGCACATCGACAAATTTCGGTGTGATGTCCTGCGACACTAAATACGGATTCAATGTTTTCCAGATCATCACGCGATCCACCATATTGGAACCCAGACCCAGATATACCGGAAAGCCGCGCGCGTCATTGAATTCAAGGCCATGCGCCGCCGTGTAACGATAAGTGCGAATTTCCGGCATGGCTTGCGCCACCGCTGACGCCGCATCGATCAATTGTTGATCGGCGCGCTGGCCGGGAAATAAGGCCGGGCCTTCGGTGGCCTCGATCGTGATCAGCGCTCCAACGGCCTTGCCTTCGGCCGCAAAGGCGACGCGATCCGCATCGATCCACGTAATGGCATTGCCATATTGCCACGCGACGATCGGCTGCCGCTCGACAACACTCAGACTGCACTCCGCCGGAAGCGAGCAGGACATCTTTGCGCTGCGGATCGAGGGCAGCACAGCGGGCAGATGCTGCGCCACCTCAATCGGCCTCAGCCAAAAAATATGCTGACCGAGCGCGCCGCTTTTCTGTACGATGTCCGCCGCGCTCACACGCGTGTTGCCGGTGATCTTGATCGAATTCACATAGAATCGATCATCAAGCCCCAGCCACAGCGCCAGACCGACGACGATCAACAACAGCCCGCTGCTTACCGAGCGAGCAATCCATACTGACTGAAGGTCGATCCGCTGCGCTGATTGAACCGAGCCGCTCAACGTCGTATTCGCCTCGTAGCGGCGGTAGCGCGATCGCGATTTAAGCCGGGCCTGTTGTTTAGTCATTCGTCATTTCGTTGTTGAGTCTATTTATCGTTAGTCGTTCGTCCTGTGGCCGGGATCATGGTTAATTGATCATGGCCCAAGGTTCATTGATAACTCGTCTTCAAACGATGCTTGTCAGCATGCCGCTCTAATGCCAGATCGATCAAGCGATCGATCAATTCGCTGTATGAAATGCCGCTGGCTGCCCACAACTTGGGATACATACTGATCTGAGTGAAGCCGGGAATCGTGTTGAGTTCATTCAGATACAGTTCGTTCGATTCTCGATCGAGCAAAAAATCGACACGCGCCATGCCTGCACAATCGAGCGCCAGAAAAGCTTTAATGGACAGATCGCGCACTCGATCGGCCACCGCCTGATCGATCGGGGCCGGGATCAGCAGCTTGGATGATGCATCAATATACTTCGCTTCGTAATCGTAGAACTCGTGACTCGGCACTACTTCACCTGCAACTGAGGCGATCGGATCGTCATTGCCCAACACACTGCATTCGATCTCGCGCGCATGCGGCACGGCATACTCAACTAAGATTTTGCGATCGTAAGCAGCGGCATCATTCATGGCCGCCATCAACTCATCCGGTGCGTGGACTTTATGCACGCCTACACTCGAGCCCATGTTGGCCGGTTTCACAAAGCACGGGTAACCGATCTCCTTCGCAATCTTATTCGCGGCCAGCTCCGGCGTCAGCTCCCAGTCGCGGCGTTTGATGATCACGTACTTCGGCGTCGGCAGATGGTGACTGCCAAACAGATCTTTCATGGCTGCTTTGTCCATGCCCACTGCGCTCGACATTACACCTGCGCCAACATATGGAATGTCGGCCAGTTCCAGCAAACCTTGCACCGTGCCATCTTCACCAAACGGTCCGTGCAGCACCGGAAAGATCACATCGACTTCAGGCAGACCGGAGGCCTGGGTGCCGGGAATCAATTCGCGCCCAGTCGATCGTTCATCGACGATCTGATAACCCGAGTCCAATAACTGCGGCAATGAAGTCTCGCCACCGGTCAAGGCTTTCAACGGATCGCCGCGCGTCAACCAGCTGCCGTCTTTGCCAATGCCGATCGGGATCGCATCGTATTTATTTTTATCCAGCGCACGCAGCACGTTCTTCGCCGAGTTGATCGAAACTTCGTGCTCGGCCGACTTGCCGCCAAAAATTATTCCGACGCGTATCTTCTTGGTCATTCAAAAATTCCAATGAGCATCGATTGCTGTCTAATCCGTGTTCCGTGTTCCGTCTTACGCACCACGCACGACGCAACACATGTCACCACTCACCAACCAATTCAATCTCCAACTCCAACTCCACACCAAACTTTTCCTTCACTCGTTCTCGCGCCAGATCGATCAGCGCCTTCACGTCCGAGGCTTTCGCCTTGCCATGATTCACAAAGAAATTCGCATGAATGCTTGAAATCTCTGCGCCGCCGATCATCGTGCCTTTCAAGCCCGCTTGATCGATCAACCGTCCGGCTGAATTATCGATCGGGTTTTTGAACATGGAGCCGATACTGGCCCCCGGCGGCTGCGTTCGACGTCGATACTCACTGAACTCTGCAACCTTCTGCTCCAACTCCGATCGATCCGTCTCGGTTAACTGGAACGTTGCGGCCAAAACTACATACGGAATGCTGCGTGCTGCGATTTCATTCTGGCTGCTGGCGACTGACTTCTGACTTCTTTTTATTCGACTGCTCCGATACTCATACTGCAGCTCTGCTTTCGACCACTCGACCATTTCATCACGTTCATTCAAAATGGTGGCCGATACAAGACTCGCGGCGATGTCGCATCCGTGCGCTCCGGCATTACCCACTACTGCGCCGCCAACCGTGCCCGGCACACCAATCGCCCATTCCAGTTCACCGAGTCCGCGACCAATGCATTCTCGCGCCAGCGTGGGCAGGACGGTGCCTGATTCACACCACACCCGCCCGCCGTCGCGAAACTCAATCCGTTTTGCTTTGTTAATGATCGTCAGGCCGTGCACACCTGCATCACTGACTAACACATTTGCCCCGCCGCCGAGAATGAAGATCGCTAGTGAGATTTTGCGCGCCGCGCGGACGATCTGTTTCAACTCCTCAGCGCTAGCTGCTTCGATCAAGACATCTGCCGGGCCGCCGATGCGCGCAGTCGTGTAACGGGACAATGGCTCATCGATCTTGATCTCTGATTTGTGTTCTTCGATCTCTGATCTAAACGCATCGATCTTCGATTGCAACACCTGATCCCCAATCCCTGATCGCTATTTTGCGCTCATGCTCTGGATCACTTTGATCACCAGATCGGGCGAGCGCGGGACCGGCGGCGCTTCGACCCAAGCCGCGAGCAGATCAGACCAACCGACCTCTTTGCCGGAACGCCAATCATCCAACATTTGATCGAACTTGCTGGGGGTCTGTTTTTTTAATTGCGTCGTCTTTGAACTCTGCTTAGTTGCCATGACTCCTCCAATCGTTTGTCATTTGTCAGTGTTCACTGTGAATTGCTCATTGATCATTGCACTGCTGATCTTATTTGCATCGCCGGCGCTGAAGGTGATCACCACATCGCCTGCTTTCGCGTTCGCGCGCAAATACTCGACCACATCCGTCAGCGCATCGATCGCGCGCGCGTCCAGATGATTCAGGGAACGTACAACATCAGCATTGCTGATCCCGAGCGTATCTTTTTCGCGCGCGGCATAAATAGCTGTGACGATGACATGATCCGCATCGACAAACGCCGCCGCAAATTGATCCAGCAGCGTCTTGGTGCGGCTGTAGGTGTGCGGCTGGAACACTGCCCAGATCGATCGATCGGGATAGCGCTGGCGCGCACCGGCCAGTGTCGCTTTGATCTCCGTGGGATGATGACCGTAATCATCGACGATCGTAACGCCATTGACCTCGCCGCGCACGTCGAAGCGGCGACCCACCCCACGAAATTCGCTCAGTGCATCCTGCGCAGCGCCGAAGGGCACGCCCAATCGATCGGTCGCCGCTAAGGCCGCTAAAGCATTCAACACATTGTGTTGGCCCGGCACGCGCAATCGAACTAATCCTAGCGACTCGCCGTGATGATACGCCAGAAAGTCATTGCCACCGGCGTTGTTCGGCCGGACATCGGTGGCCGACCAATCGAATTTTGAATCAAAACCATATAGAATTTTTTGTGCGGCACTGCTCGCTAATTTCGTAGCCGGCGCATCTTCACCGCACACGATCAGCAAACCGTCAGCGGGCAGCAACTTGATGAACGATCGAAACGCCGCCAATACATCGTCGAAGGTCGGGTAATAGTCGGGATGATCATGCTCGACGTTAGTGATGATCGCGATCGTGGGTGTGATGCCCAAGAAAGTTCGATCGTATTCATCGGCTTCGATCACGAACTCGCGATCGCGTCCGGCATGCGCGGACTTCCCGATCGCGCCGATCATGCCACCGACAATAAAACTGGGATCGCGGCCCGCGCCTAACAAGATCTGCGTAATCATGGCCGTCGTCGTGGTCTTGCCATGCGTCCCGGCGATGGCGACGCCCAGTGAGCCTTGCATCAGCCAGCCCAAAAATTGGCCGCGCTTGCTGATGGGCAGCCCGCGCGATCGGGCCGCAGCGAGTTCAACATTATCGGCCTGCACTGCTGATGAAGCAATCACCATATCCACCTCTCCCACATTCTCGGCGCGATGTCCGCTGAATACCTGCGCGCCTTGATCGCGCAGCCGCTGCGTTACATCTGATTCCGATTGATCTGAACCACTCACCCGATAACCGCGCTCCATCAAGACAATCGCAATCGCGCTCATACCGGCGCCGCCAATGCCGATGATGTGCAATCGAGCGTTGGGCGGCAGCGAAATCCTCGGCTTCATCGCAAAACCTTCAGCACAATCAAGACGACTAAGATCAACGGCAGCCAGACCGATCCAAAGCCGGACTCCGGCGGAATAGCGCCATTGCCTAACAAGTCCAGCGGCAGGAGATGACCGTTCAAGATCGAATGCGCGAGATCGGTCAACTGGGTGGGATCGATCAACTTTATCTGCTGCGCCGGATAATGATAGCGATCCAGAATCCACCATAAGGTACCAGTGATAAGATAGGCATTGACTGCGCCGACGAGCAAACTTAAAAAAGCGCCGACCGGAAATCTGGGATTATTGCCTTCATACGTCAGTGTTTCACCTTGGTAAGCAATGAACGTAATCAGTACGGTCAAGATCGTCAACACAAGCCACAAGAGTGTGCCAGTCGCAGTCGGCGTCAGCGCGTTCGGGTCATGATTCAACGGTGCCACACCAATGGCCAGCAGGCCGCCCTTGTCAATGAAGCCTTCAAAAAACGGTATAAGTCGATCGTAGCCAAACAGCATCACGATGAGTACGATGGTGACGCCGAGTTCTTTTAAGAAGCCGCGCACCAAACCGACTAATATAAAAATGACAGCGATTGATCCCCAGAGAGCTTCGATTGGGCCCATAATGTTTCAGTTAACCTATGACGATCGGCGTTTCAGCACGCCGATGGCCTCAACGCCTTTACTTCTTCCTCGCCGGCGGGCGGGACCGCTGCACGCCGAACACAATCAACACCATCACCAGCGCCAAGATCAACGGCAGGTTCACCGTCAGCTGCGGCACATCCGTGGCCGTGATCTTGATGTTGGCGGGCAGCACCACAACTCGATTGATCACATAGCCGAACGTCAGATAAGCCAGCGCACCGGCGCCGAGCGCCCCGAAAACCGCCTCGATCAACGGATCTTTGCCGCCGGCTCGCTTCACGGCGAACCGCGCGCCAATGTAACAAACCGCGACGAAGATGGCAGTGCTGATCACGATAAAAATTTGATCGTTTGTGTTGCTGGTATCGATCAAGTGCGGCCCGCGCTCGCCGCCGAAGATGGTGCTGGTCAAGGCATCGCGCGAAAATTGTCCGCTGGCGATCAGTGAAAAGAAGCCATACAATACATTGAGAATAATCGCCACCGGCACCGCCAGAATGTCGGAACTCACGCGGCCAAACACCACAGACACTGCCGTGATCAATACCGTATCCAAGCCGTGCCGGTAACCCCACACCGCAGCCGCCAAGGCAATCAAACCCAGAATCGCGATTTCGGGAAGGATGACATCATTGGCGTTAATGAGCGTGTTCATGCTCGGCTCACCGATCGGATCACATCCGCTAAACGCCGGGCGGGATCGGGCCGCGCCAACGATCGCGCGGCGGCGCGCATGGCTTGCAAAGTTACCTCGTCGTTCATCAACCGATCGATCTCGCTGGCTAACTTCGCGCTCAACATTTCATCGTCGATCAAACGAATGGCCGCACCATGCGACGCCAAATAATCTGCATTCACTTTTTGATAGCGCCACGCATACGGATACGGCACCAAGATCGATGGCAGGCCGAACAACGGATACTCGCCCAAGATCGATGCGCCTGCGCGCGACACCACCAAATCTGCTGCGGCCAAGGCCAAGCCCATATCATGCAGATACTCATACACGTGATAGTGCCGCCGCACATCCGCGGGCAGTTGATCACGCAGCGCTTGAACAACCAGCGCATCGGTCGAGCCGCTGACGTGAATGATTTGATATTTCGATAATAGAACCGGCAAGATCGAGCCGATGGCCCGATTGAGACTGCGCGCTCCTTGGCTGCCACCGAAAATCAAAATCGTTTTCCGATTCGGATCCAGCTCAAATCGGTCGAGCGCAGTAGATCGATCGGCTATAGCTAAATCCGATCGGGTGGGGTAACCTGTCACGACCACTTTGTTCGATCGAAAGTATTTTATCGAATCAGCCGTCGTCACACCGATCTTCGTCGCCAGGCGTGCCACAAATTTCACCGCCAACCCCGGTTCAATATCGGGCAAGTATTCGACGATCGGCACACGGCGCAGCCAGCAGGCCACGGCCACGGGCGCGGCGATGAATCCGCCGGTCGTGAACATGACGCTGGGTTTAGATTGATGAATCAATCGCAGTGACTGCATTGTGCCTGCCATCAATTTGATCAAATTGCGTATCGCCCATACGATCGCGACACCGTGCAAACCGCCGGCCGAAATGGCGCTGAAGGGAATATTTGCGCGCGCAACTAAACTTTCTTCCACGCCGCCCTGCCCGCCGATCCACAGAATCTCTGATCTTTGATCTCTAATCCGTTCAGCGACTGCCAACGCGGGATAAACGTGACCGCCCGTCCCGCCGGCTGCGATCCATAAGCGCACTGTTTGTTTTTCCTTTGCGTGATCCGCGCGACACACTGATAAGAATGCCCACCGCCGCCATCACCGAGAGCAATGACGATCCGCCATAGCTCACAAATGGCAAGGGAATGCCCGTCAGCGGCAGCATGCCGGTTATCACGTTGACGTTGATCAATGCCTGCAAAATAATATACGACGTCGCACCGACGGCCAGCAGTTGTCCGTAGGTATTTGAGGCGCTCATGGCAATGCGATAGCCGCGATAGGCCACAATCGCGTATAGACTCAACAAAGTCAATACGCCCAACAGACCCGTTTCGATCGCCATCAGCGCAAAGATGCTGTCGGTGTGCGCCAATGGCAGGAAACCCAGCATGACTAACCCGTTGCCCAGACCCACGCCAGATAGGCCGCCGAGCCGCAGCGCTTGAATGGCCTGCCGCAGTTGATCGCTGGCCAGCATAGGATCTTGCAGCCCCTTCATATAATCGTCGAGCCGGCTGTGTGAGTGCGGAGTGAGCAACAACATCAAGCCGATGATC
>JBGQGR010000119.1:0-7750 GCA_041497495.1 Anaerolineae bacterium
AGAAAAGCGGTGTTGACCAATTGGTCAACACCGCTTTTCTTGATATACTGTCAGCACATTTATGCGCAAACATCGGCGGCTGCTTCGATTCATTCTGATTGCGTGCTTATCGCTGGGGATTGCTTTAATTGCCTTAGTCGTTGTGATCGATCAATTTGGCTTCCCCGATCGATCTCAACATGCGGATGTGATCGTGCTGCTGGGCTCGATGGTGTATCCCGGCGGAAAACTTGGTCCGTCGCTCGAACGGCGTGCCGAACATGCCGCCGCATTATACAAACAAGGCTTGGCTGACCACGTGATCTGCAGCGGCGGCATCGGCGACAATCCACCCGCCGAGGCAAGAGTTGCCTGTGGGCGCGTGATCGAGCTGGGAGTGCCGGCAGATGCGGTCCTTTATGAAGAGAACTCACACAGCACCGAAGAGAATGCCGCTTATACAGCGGCGCTCATGCGCGAACATGGCTGGCAGACAGCTATCATTGACACGGACGGATTTCATCTTTTAAGAGCGACGTTGATGTTTCAACGTTCTGGAGTCGTCGCTTATCCCAGTCCGGCACAAGCTACTGCCGGACCCATGAATCCGATTGAGCGAATTGCGCGTGAAGTGAGAGAAGCAGCGGGCTTGATTTACTACGGTATGAAGGTTGTGTTGGAAGTTGATGCGACATCGAGGTGAATCGTGTTGCGTGGTGAGTCATCCGTTGAGTGTTTTGTGGTTCATACAATCCGCAGTACGCACTGCGTGTAGTAGAATGACGGTTATCACCAATCAGGAGTGAACTTTGGCCAAACATCTCATTCTCGTTGCCGGCAACATCGGCGCAGGCAAAACCAGTTTGACGGAACGTCTCGCCGCCCGCTTGAACTGGCAGTCGGGTTTCGAATCCGTTGCCGACAATCCATACATCGCTGACTTTTACAAAGACATGCGATCGTGGTCATTTCATTTGCAAATATTCTTCCTCGGTCACCGGGCGATGCAACACAAAGCGCTGGCCGAAGGATCCCAGAACGCAATAATCGATCGATCCATTTACGAGGATATGCACATCTTTGCCCGCGCACTGCATGAATTGAATAACGTCAACGAACGTGATTATGATTCGTATCGACAGTTGTACAACGTCGTTGTCGATTCACTGCCTTCGCCTGCACTATTGATCTATCTGCATGCCCCCGTTGAAGTGTTGATCGATCGGATCACGAAGCGTGGGAGATCGATCGAGTCTGGCATCACCCCCGATTATCTGCGCCTGCTCGATCGCTATTACGAGGAATGGCTGACCGATTTCAGTCTGTGTCCTGTGCTCAAGATCCATAGCGACGATTTAGATTTCGTGCATCGCAACGATGATTTGGATATGGTCGTCAAGAAGATCGACGATCGCTTGCGCGGACGCGATGAGGTTGTCTTCAAACGCTGATATGCGATAAAATTGCAGTGGGCTGAATCATCGTCTGCAGGAAAAAGGAGGACGCATGACTAATCCCCCTAGCGGCACCGTCACTTTCCTCTTTACCGATATCGAAGGCAGCACGAAACTTGCCCGTGAGCAGCCCGATGCGTGGGAAAGCACGCGGGCGCGGCATCATGTTCTGCTGCGCGAAGCGATCGAGCGCCACAACGGCTATGTCTTTCAAATCATCGGCGATGCCTTTTGCGCATCGTTCCAAATTGCGAGTGACGCGCTCAAAGCCGCGCTCGATGCACAGCGCGCCCTGCAAGGCGAAGCGTGGGACGCAACGCCGATCAAAGTTCGTATGGGGCTTCACACCGGCACGGCGCAAGCCGAAGGGATCGATACTGTATCTGGCGGATATGTCGGCTATACGACGATGGCACTGACGCAGCGCGTGATGTCGGCGGCACACGGCGGACAAGCGCTGCTCTCCCAATCAGCCAACGAATTGGCGCGCCGCGAATTGCCGATCGGGATCACACTGCGCGACATGGGCGAACATCAATTAAAGGGCTTGCTCAACGCCGAGCATCTGTGGCAGATCGTTGCGCCTGATCTGCGGCAGGATTTTCCGCCGTTGTCAACGCTTAATGCCATTCCTCATAATTTGCCCGAGCCGCTGACCAGTTTCATCGGACGTGAAGCCGACATCGCAGAAGTCGAGCGACTGTTATCTACTCATCGACTGGTGACACTCACCGGACCGGGCGGTACGGGCAAAACGCGCTTGGCATTGGAAGTGGCGCGCCGCGATCTGGAAAAGTTCAAAGCCGGAGTCTGGCTCGTCGAACTCGCGCCGATTCTCGATCCATTGCTCGTGCCGCGCACGACCGCCCTCGCGATTGACTTGCGGGACGAACCGCGACGACCTGTGATTGATATGTTGTGCGATTATCTGCGCGAAAAAAAGATGCTCATCATCCTCGATAATTGTGAGCATCTCGTGGAGGCTTGCGCGCGCATGGCCGATCGAATTTTGCACGCCGCGCCGCAGGTTCATATTCTCGCCAGCAGTCGTGAAGCATTGGGCATTGCAGGTGAAGTCACCTATCGCGTCCCCTCGCTTGGTTTGCCTGATATGCAATATCTTTCCCCAGTCGAATCGTTGAGTAAATATGAAGCGGTTAGGTTGTTCATTGATCGTGCGCGATCTGCCGTTTCGACTTTTTCTGTGACGAATGACAATGCACCTGCACTCGCCCAAATCTGTCATCGCCTTGACGGGATTCCCCTTGCCATCGAACTCGCTGCGGCAAAGGTGCACGTACTCAGCGTGGAGCAGATCGCCAAACGCCTCGATGATCGTTTTAGATTGCTCACGGGTGGAAGCCGCACTGCACTCGAACGCCATCAAACTTTGCGTGCTGCGATCGATTGGAGTTACAACTTGCTCCCGTCCGCCGAACAAACCCTCTTCCGTCGACTTGCCATCTTTCTCAATGGCTGGACGCTCGAAGCCGCCGAATCAGTTTGCACTGACGGATCAATCCATCGAGATGATGTCCTGAATCTGCTTGAGCAGTTGATCAACAAATCGCTGGTCATCGCGGATGAAATGCACGGCGAGACGCGTTTTCATGCGCTCGAAACGATGCGGCAATATGCAAACGAAAAGTTAGTCGAGTCGGGTGAGAGCGATATGCTGCGCGACAAGCATCTCGATTGCTTTTTGAATCTTGCCGAGATCGCCGATCCACATTTGCGGAGGCCTGAGCAGATCGAATGGTTGAAACGGCTTGAGGCTGAGAATGAAAACATGCGCGCTGCGCTGGCATGGGCGATGGATAAGCCTTCGGCAGAACCTGTGCTCAGGCTGTCAGGCGCCTTGGGCATTTTCTGGGATTTGCGTTCTCTGGGACTGGAAGGCGCCAAGTGGCTGGATAAAGCGTTAGGCAAAGCACGGAACGAAAATAGCAAAGCAGAAAAGGCGGCACGCGCCAAAGCGCTGTATCGCCGGACTGTTATCGCGGATGAATTAGACGAATTCGATATTATGAAGGCGTCTGCTGAATCTGCATTGGCGCTTTGTGAGGAAGTACCTGACTTTTGGGGTATTGCTTACTCACGCGTGTGGATTGGAAATCATGCATTCCGTTCTGGATTATTCCGGGAAAGTAGAAGTTCTCTGGAACAAAGCCTGAAAGAATTTCGAAGACTGGGAGATGCCTGGGGTGAATCATGGGCACTGACCGGGTTGGGTTGGGCGTTGGAAGCTGCAGGGGAAATAGAGGAACTCCGCGAGATTAGACAGCGCGCAGTTGCTTGCGCGCGGGTCTCCGGTGACCGCAACCGAATTGCTAGAGCGCTTATAGGAATGGCCTGGCTGGTGTCCTTCCAGTTTCATCAATGGGATGAAGCTGAGATGTTTATACGGGAAGCGGAACATCTTTATGCAGAAATTGGCTCTCCGGACGAAATGATCATAGTGGGAAATCTTCGATATCGGATTTCATTTGCGCGGGGAGATTTTGACCGGGCAAAGACGGAGGCGAAATTGCTTGTTGAGCATTGCGCGCGTGTTGGTGAACGGAACCTACGGGCAGACGCTCTTGATCACTTAGCACGCATCGCTGACGCCGAACACGATCTTTCAAGCGCCATAGGCTATTCTGAAAAGGCACTGGAGTTGGAGAAGGAAATGGGCGCGCCTACCTTTATCGCGTACCGCCTCATCCTGACTGGACTATTCAAATATCAACGCGGCGATGGCGCGGTCAAGCAATACGTTAACGAGGGAATGGAATTCGTGCGAAGAAGTGGTGTGACTACGGCCCCTGATCTTTTTCGAATTTTTTGCTATCTGGGAGGGCTTTTTGTAGAAAAGCAACCGCAGATTGCGGTCAAGATTCTGGCTCATTCAGAATCTATGTGGCAAACCTTCCGCGCTCCTTGGTGGATTGCAGTATATGATAAACCCTATTTCGACCGTTTCTTGTCGACAGCACGAGCGAAACTCAACGAAACAGACTTCACATTGGCATGGGAAGCAGGATTGAGAATGACAACAGAGGAAGCGGTTGAGCTGGCATCGGCAACAATAGAGTCAATGCCCAATGCTTAATGCCCGCGCGTAGTGCATGATGGTTGATGAATTGGGTTACGCAACACACAGTCCGAAACAGCCATCATTTCCAATTGCGTGCGAATGCGACCAACGCTCTTACACCGAAACCCGTTGCGCCGCGAATGATGTGCGGCAGATGTGTGCGCGGATAGTAAGTCGTTGGGCCGACGTTGTCCAGCGCCATGCCGGCGATGTCCCAGTGCGCCCACGGATATTGCGTGAATTCTTCAAGGAACACCGCGCTCGATCCGACGCCGCTGTTTTTTCCGCCGCTGTTCTTGAGGTCGGCGTAATCGGTTTTGATCTTGTCGCGATACTCGTCGTACAACGGCAAGCGCCACAATTTTTCTCCGGAAACTTTACCCGCCTCATCCACTTTCAGCGCGAGTGCATCGTCGTTAGAAAAATATCCGGCGGCCACATTCTCACCTAGCGCCGTCACACACGCGCCCGTCAATGTCGCCAGATCGATCACGGCCTGCGGTTTGAAGTCCGCCGCGTAATCCAACGCATCGGCTAACGTCATGCGGCCCTCAGCGTCGGTGCTGATAATCTCGATCGTCTTGCCGCTGCGCGCGGTGATCACATCCGCCGGTCGATAAGCCGTGCCGCTGGGCATATTCTCGCATGTCGCAATCAAGCCCACGACATGCAGCGGCAATTTCATTTTGGCAATCGCCTCGATCGCGCCGATGACTGCGGCCGCGCCGCCCATGTCCGATCGCATGTCTTCCATGTGATCGGCCGGTTTGATGCTGATGCCGCCCGTATCGAACGTGATGCCTTTGCCGACAAACACGATCGGCGCCGCGTCCGATCCGGTATACTCCAGCTCGATGAACCTCGGCGGCTCGATCGATCCCTGCGTCACCGCTAGGAACGCCGTCATCTTCTGCGCTGTAATCCAGTCGAGATCATGCACCGTGCATTTCACGCCGGCTTCTTGGGCCATCGCTAGAGCGGCATTGGCTAAAGCCGTCGGCGTCATGAAATTCGGCGCTTGATTCACCAAGTCGCGGGCGCGATTTGCCCCTAACGCTACGGCTTCGCCCGCTTGAGCGCCCGCTTCGATCGCTTTTAGTTTGCTGTCATCAAATTCGACAATGCTAAATGATTCGATCTGATCACGCTCGACCGGCTCGGTATGGTTCGTGCGCCAGCGGTACAGGCCTAACACTGTGCCTTCGACAACGGCTTGTGCCGCTAACGCCGGGTCGATTTGACCCGTGCCCGCGCCGTGCGCCGTCGACGCGATCGATTTGCAGCCTAATTCGCGTGCTTTCTTGGCCGCTGTGGCGGCGGCTTGCCGAATTCGCTCCAATGAAAAATCTACGACCTTGCCCAAGCCGATCACAATCACACGCGAAGCCGGAATCGCGCCGCGTGAATAAATCACACTCACTTCATTTAACTTGCCGCGAAAATCGTTGGCGCGGATCACTTCCGAGATCGCGCCGCTTAAGGCTTTGTCCACCGCGCCCGCCGCTCCAGCGGGCACCGCCACGCCTTCAAATAAATTGACAATGATCGCATCGGCGGCCGTGGCCTGAATCGATGCGTTGACGACTTTGACGTCCATGAATTCTCCGTTCAACCAAAGGTCTATTTGTCCAGCCCGATAATTATAGCATTACACCGATCGGAATGATAGGTTAAGGCGAAAATCGATAGATCGAATAAGCGCCCCGCCGAAAGGCAATATTTTGAGCGTCCCACTCTAACCCGATCGATTCCGGTGGCCCAACGGCAATCAAAGTAACATGCCATTTCAATAAAAACGCGTATCGATCGAAGTCGCTAGTTGTTGGATCAAAAAAATGTGTCACGTCTGCCTCTTTATCTTTGAAAAACGCCGTCTCGATCGGGTGGCCGATGAACACTCGCGCGTTGGAGTAAATCGGCACAAGATTCCCAAAGCGCCAATCGCTGAGCACCACATCTCGATCGGTTGTGTTGTGGCTCAACCAATTGAGCGCGGCAAGCTCATTGCTGGATTGAAACAGGGTCGGCGGCTGCGCGGCAACGATCGCACTGCCACCAGCGATAAGCAAGAATGTTGTCGGCAGAACGGTCAGGGCCAATGCTATCGCGATCACGCGTTTCGATTGCCATAACTTCATCAACGCATACGCGCCGAAGATGCATAACGGAATCTGCCAGCCGGCGATCAATCGGCGGCTGATCGAGATCGGCAGATAGGCCATGATCGGTCCGGCGATAAACCAGGGCACAATGAGCGACGAGTGATGAGTGACGAGTGATGAATCGCGGCGAAGGGCGACTAAACCGATGATACCGATGATTAACAATGGCGCGAAGCCAAGCAAAAAGTCAATCAGGTTCGGTGAGCCGAATGGATTTTGTTGATACCAGATATTCAAGCCGGGAATCGTTTGCAGCGCAATAAAAAGATAGACCAGATAACCAATCGCTGCAATCGATGACAGTACAACGAGGATCAGTTCGTGCCAAAGAATTTTTCGCTGTCGGATCGATCGAGCAATGACGAACACGCCGAGAATGCCAACGAAGACTGCGCCGTAGGCTTCGCGTGACAGAGTTGCCGCTCCGCCGATGAGGTTGGCAATGAGAATCCGTTGTGGCCAGCGCGATCGAACGGCTTGAAATGAATCGAAGGTGTAGCCGATCCACATTAACAGCAAAGCGAAGCCAAGGATCACATGCGGTGGACCGTACAAAATCGAGAAGATGAATCCATCGGGCGCGATCAATTCGTAGGCCACGTACTTCGGATCGATCAAGTAACTGATCAGCAATCCCCAGCCGCCGCTGAAGAGCAGCAGCCACCACGTCCACAACTGCCAGCGTCCATCTGAAATGAAGCGCGTAATGAAACGCGACAACACGATCAACAAGAGGATGCTGCTTAGAATTCGCGTGGTGTGGTAGAGAACTCGATCGTTGAGGCCGAGCGCTTCAAGTTTGCCAAGGATCAAATAAAACGGATAAACGAATCCGCCGGATTGATACTGGTCTTCGGAAGTGTATGGCAGATGAAAATTCCATTCGCCTTGTGCGCCTTGTCGCATCTTGGCGAGATACGAGTTGCCGTCTTGCTCGTAGAGGAAGAATCCGCCGAAGCGATTTTGCGTAGTTGATGACGCGTAGCCAATGAGGTAGGGTAAGTTAGCCCACAGGAGAGCAACGCTGGCCCAGAAGATGAATGCGCGGCGATTCATATGCGAAAAAGACAATAAGG
>JBGQGR010000120.1:0-7695 GCA_041497495.1 Anaerolineae bacterium
ACTGCAAGAAAAAGTTACGACGCTGGCCGACATGGGCGATCTGGAAATTACGTCGGTGCGTCCGCGCGGATCGCGTGGCACCTTGAAAGTGCATTACGTGGAAACGATAAGCAATTGACAATGATCGATGAACAATGAACAATGTGCACTGATCAATGACAAATGACCAACGACCCACGACCAGCGACGAACGACCAAAGACCGTATAGGCATATCGCCTATCCCACATTGTTTTCTTGCAACTTGCATTCTGCATCTTGTTTCCCAATCCCTAATCCCTGATCCCTAATCCCATGTTTTATATTCTTCACGGCGAAAACGAACTTGAGCGCAGCGAACAAGTAGCTGACTTCAAGCGTAAGATCGGCGATGAGTCCGTGCGTGATCTCAATGTCACCGTCCTTGACGGACGCAAGACCACACTGAGCGAACTGCAGCACGCCGCTGACTCGATCCCGTTCCTGGCCGATAAACGCTTGGTGCTTGTTGAGGGTTTGCTGGGTCGATTGGCCGGGCGCAAGTCAAAGGCTAGTGATGAAGCCGATGATGATTCGACCCCGACGGGTTCAGCTAAAGATTTCTTGAATGACTTACTGGTTTATCTGCCGACTGTATCAGAGAGCACGCGCTTAGTCTTCGTCGAAGCGCAATCGATCAAACCCAGTCACCCCGTTCTCAAATTGGCACAGAAACAATCCGGCAAAACGGTAATCGAGTTTCCGCAGCCGCAAGCCGGTGAATTAACCAACTGGATCATCAAGCGCGCTAAGAAACATGGCGGCGAGATCGATCGCGTGGCGGCGAATCGGTTGGCGGCGATGATCGGCAGCGATCTGCGCCGGATCGATCAAGAGCTCGAGAAGTTGATCACCTACGTCAATGCGCAGCGATCGGTGAATGAGAAAGATGTCTTGCTGCTTGTCACCGACTCGGGCTTGAGCAACATCTTTGACATGGTCGATGCGCTCGGTCGACGCGATGGCAAAAAGGCGTCGCGCGAACTGCATCTGCTGATCGATCAAGGCGATAATCCGCTCGGCCTGCTGGCGATGATCGTGCGGCAGTTTCGGTTGTTGATTCAAGTCAAGGAACTAAGTGAGAAGCCGCTGCCGCCGGATGCGATTGCGAAGGAATTGAAACTCCATCCATTCGTCGTGAAGAAGATCGGCGAGCAGGCGCGCAACTTCAGCCTGCCGCAGCTGGAAACGATCTATCGCCGTTTGCTCGACATCGATGTGGAGATCAAGACAGGTCAAACCTCGGACGTGCTCGCGCTCGATCTGTTAGTCGCAGGGTTGGCAGGTTAAATCAAAACTTCCGGAGTCTCACCGACCTCGAAGGTTTGCTTTTACTTTGATTATTTGCCCGCCACAAACTTCTTCACCTCTTCTGCCAACGCGCTCCACTACTTCACTGCTGATTCAAACTGCAACTTTCCTCCACTCCATCTTCATCTGCCATGCGATCGGCTCTGCTTCAGCGTGATTTACCCGCCGCTCGATCTGCGATCGATCCAGTCCGGCGGGCTGCAAGATCGTTTCCATCGCGCGCAGCAGCAACTCCGAATACTTTTCGACATCATAGCCTGCCATAGGATCGAATAACTCCAGGGCCTGCGCTCGATCGTTGGGCTGACGAGATTTTGCCTTCGTGATGATGTATTGAATCGCTTCGCCCGGCTGCAAACTGACACCGTTTTTTGCCAATTGCCGCGCGACGATCGAGTTCAACGTGTTATGCTGATAGTCTTGCGGCTCGCGCGTCAGTCGATAAGTCAGCACGAGATCGCGATGATCGATCTGCCGGAACCGCAATAAATCCAATTGCTCGCGGATGAGCTCGATAACCTGCGGGACTTGATCGACAAACTCTTTGCGATCATGCGCCAGCGCCAAGAGATCGATCGCGTGCTGCTGAACCGTTTTGATCCATGGCGCAGTGTCGCCGCGCCGCAGTTCGATCCCGCGCGTTTTTATCTCGCCGTGACGAAAGACGCCGAAATAGCGATTCGGCACGCCGACCTTCTCGCTTTCGCGCGCGGGCAGAAACGCTACCCAGTGATAAACGCCTTCGAGCATGATCGGCAGCCCGGTTCGATCGGTGATTTCCGCAATCACTTGCGGGTATTCATCATCGCGCGCGTTTTTCTTTTTGATCCACAGCGAATCGATCAGCATGTGCAGCACTTCAAAGCCGCGTGCCTCGACGATCTCTTTCGCGTGAATCAACGCGGCACGGCCATACGCGTTGATCGCTTCATGCGCTTCGATCTTGCCGAAGCGCGCATTCTTGTAACCCGTGTAACCGAAGCACGTCACCAGCACGCCTTTGATCGCCTGCGCGCGCTGTCGATAACGTTCTTTGCGTTCGCCGTCGGGCAGTTCTTTCGCGTCCATCTTGTAGCGAATGCGTTTCGCCACGAGCGGTTCCAGCGTTTCGGTGATCAAGCCGGTGCGCTGCGTACAAATTGAATAACCGATTTCGGGCACGACGTGATTTTGACAGCACGGGCAATTCACGGTTTCGGGACTGATGTTGAACTTCGCCATAATGAACGGATACATCGACACGAAATCGATCTCGGCGACGTTCTCATGCAGGCCGACGATCGGCCGATAGGTCAGCCCGCCTTTATCGGTCACGATCAATTCGCCCGCACTCTTGAAATCTTCCGGCTCGCGTTTATGAAACGGGATCAAAATATTCCGGCGATACGCGGTGGCCGCTTCCATCGATGAGATACCGGTGCCGGTGGACGTGCGCGCAGTCTTCTGCACATTCAAACCGGTCAGCCGCGACAGTTCGAAAATTCCGTCCAGCCAATAATCGCCCATGCGAAACGCGTTGTGCACATCGATGTGCCAGCGGCCGAAGAGCGTGTGCGACGCCGATCGATGTACGATGCGCCCGTAAGACGCATACGAATATTCTGGCTTGAACAACGGCGTTAGTTTTGGATCACGATTGAACGGCAGTTGGATCCGATAGCGATCCGCCAGCTGCAAGAGCTGCGGCAGGATGAATGAATCGCCGTAATCCGAGATCAACAGATCGGGATCGGAATGCTCGATCGATTTCCTCAGCCCGATCAGCAGCTCGATCGGATCGTCCGCGTGGAAGACGCGAGTATCATCTTCGGTTTGCACTTCGATCGCGCCGCGAAAGCCGTGATTCGGATTCTGTGACTCGCCTTCCAATCGCAGCGACATGATTTTCAGCGGTGGCAAAGTGTAATCGAGATCCCAGCGCGAATCTTGGGCCTCAATCCCGACGATTCTGCCGGCCTCATCGGCTTCAATCTCGCAGCGCGCGAGTGGAAACAAATTTTTCTCGAAGTAATAAAACTGCGCTGGCGAAAGATCGGCGTTGTAGTAAGTGAGCGCGGGCTTGAAGTTTTGGACGCGCTTGAAAATCCACGCAAACAAATTGGGCTTCAAGACCTGCACTTCGAGCAGGACGAGATCGCGGCGTAAAAAAAGATCATGGCGTTCGGCGCGGCGCAGTCGAACGGGCGCATGCGTCGAGGTCAGCATCACGCAGACGGCATGCAAGTCTGTGTGTGAGCCGTAAACGAAGAACGCCGGCGCAAGCGTATCGCGCAGTTGGTGCGATCGGCCATCAAGGTCGATGATCCACACGCTCAGCCCGTCCGCGTCGGCGTACACGTCAAAGATCCAGCCATTGATCCGATTCAATGCCCTGCTGCTCCAGTAAATAGTTGATGATTTTCTGCAACCGCAGGATCAGTTTGTGCTGTTCCAGTAACATGGCAAAGTACATGATCAGCTGCGGATCGGCCGCACCGGAATAAGCCAGTGGCGCGATGTGCAGCTGCGCCAGCGCGAATAAATCTTGGAAAGCCTCTTGATCGGCTTTGCGCAGCGCAGTAAAAAAGTTCGCCAGTTCCTGCTGTTGGTTTCGAATTAATTGCGTCGCGGTTTCATTCGTGCGGCCCATCGATTCTCCCGGCATTCAATTGCAGCTGCAGCTGGCTCGACGGTCGCTCCGCTGACGGCAGCACGCGGACTTCATCGACGTGCTGCATCAGCATGTTCACTAAGCTGAGCCGGTCTTTCACTTTGACGGATGGCGGACGCACGGTGATCACAACCGGCAATCGATCGGCTAATGACTTGAGTTGCACGATCGCCTCATGAAGCAAGCGCCGTGCTTCGGCCAACGTCACATCTTCATCGTAAAAAGTTCCGAGCAGACCCAGGCAGACGATCCCGGCGTACTGATCGATATTCATGCGGCTCAGTTTAATGATCAGCTCGGTTAATTGATAACAGGTGAAGGCCCGCGACACGCGCACATTCGACAGCACAGTGCGTGCATCAAGCTTCATCTCGCGGGCATACTTCGCGATTCGATACGAACGAAACGAATTCTCGCCATCGACCACGAAGATCGATCGGTTGTGGGCGGCCAGCTGCACGATCGGCTTGAAGATCAGCTCGCCGGAAATATCGATCCCATAAATAAGCGCGAGGCCTGTGTCCATGCGCTCAATGTATCACGCGCGAAGCGGCGTTGCACCCAGCTTGGGTATGGAAAAGGTTGGGGATTGACCTGTATGAAGGTCGGGGTCGAAAGAAAAGTTCGCGGGAAATAAAAAATCCGCCGAGGCCGGCGGATTAGGCAGACGCAAATAAATTTAACTAGCCGATGATCTGCCAGTCGCGGGCAGCATTGGCGTTTTGGCTGGACAACAGAGCGATCAACTGCTTGCTGGACTCGACTTCGAACTTCGCCAGAATGTTGGTCATGTTCCATTTGACCGTCGAGACGGAAATGCCGAGATCGTTAGCCACCTGCTTATTTGAATAGCCTTGCCGAATGAGCTGTACGATTTCTTTTTCGCGCGGCGTGAGCGCAGGCAGTGTGATAGCGTGTCGCGATCCCGACACTTCCAATGTCAGCAAAGTTTTTTTCTTAGCCGATCGATCGCGCTGGCCGATCAGTAATTGTTGAAGCCGCTTGCCCAGTGACATTATCACATCCGATTGGTTTTATTGCTTGGCGACAAACTTCTTCGCTTCTTCCGCCAACTCGATCCACTTCTTGGCCGCCGCTGAAGCCGGCGCTTTGATCATGATCCATTCTTTCATTGGCCGATGCATGCCCGATGGATCAAATTGCTGGCCGGCCTTAGCCTTGAGCAGCACATCAACACGCGGCGCGCCGATCTTCACGACGAGGTTGTTCTTCCACAATCCGGCAAACGCTTTCCCGCCGATCTTGACGCACGGCATGCCGAACATCTGCGATTCGATGACACGGTGATCGCTGAGCAGGGCACTGACGACTGTGCTATAGGTTGTGTTTTCAGCCATGGGATTGCCTCCGTTTATGGTAGAGGGCGAGGTGACCTCGCCCTTACATGATTGCATCGTGCCGCTGCAATAACTCCGCGACATCGTCGTGCTTGTATTCGATCGCCAGCGCAAGCGGTGTCTTGCCATCGGTCTTGCGGGCGTTGATATCCGGTTTGTATTTCAAAATCAATTCCACCATTTCGATCTGGCCGTTCTGCGCGGCTTCATGCAGTGGCGTGAAGTCATCGGCTTGAGCCGCGTTGACGTCCGCGCCGTGCTTGAGCAGCATCTCGCTGATGGCAAAGTCTTTGCTCGCTACCGCTGAATGCAGCGGCATCACGCGCATGTTGTTGTTTGAAGCCGAATTCGTGTTCGCGCCTTTTGACAACAAAAACTCGACGACGTCGGCTTGCCCGAAGAAGGCAGCAAGGCCGAGAGGTTGGAAACCGTCCGGTGAATAGGCGTTGATTAGATCGACCTGCTGCTTGATCAATTCTTTGACTTTATCGATCTGCCCGACCGCGCTGGCTTCGAAGATGTTCAACTCGGCGCCGAACGCGACGATGGTATGCGCGATATCCGGCTCGTGGTAATACATGGCCGTCAGCACTGCCGATAAGTCATCATCGTTTTTGGCATTCGCCAGCGATCGATCGTGATCCAGCATCTGATCGACTTTATCCACGTTGCCGGATTTGATCGCATCGAAAAATTCTTGGCTCATTATTCCCTATTTCTTCTTCCCTTTGGCTGCCGCTCTGGCCGAATTTTCCTTGACTCTAAACTTCACGATTTTGGTGATCAAGTCATAAGGCATTGGTTGGTCTAATGGAAATTGGACCGATCCCTTGGCTGTTTTATAAACCGACAATTCTTTTTTGAATTTCTCAATTCCGGTCGGCACCGGATAAAATCCGATATGCTTTTTGAAAGCAGCAAAATAAACTAAGTTGCCTTTTAGCATGAAGGTCGGCATTTGATACTTCATTGTTTCTTCTGCGCCCGGCGCGGCTTTTTTAATTGTCGCTCTTATCTTTTGCAGGATCTGCTGAATATCTTCCGGGAAGTCGGCAATATATTGATCGATAGTTTGGGGTGCGGCGTTGTTAGTTTTCATCTTATCTCCTTCCATAAATTAGGTTGATGTGTGATCGAACTTTACAACCTTGCGAAGGTTGGACTGAAGGGTAGTCGATCGACCCTAAAACCTTCGCAAGGTTTTCCTTCTAACTCAATCTTTTCACAACCGATCGGATCCACTGCGTTTCAAGATCGCTTTTACCTTTCACATTTGATCGCAGTGGCGAAACATCGATCTCTTTAGTATTGAGATACTTGAGCAAGCGGCTGATGCCGCGCAGCAGAGCTTGCATGAACTTTGCATCTTTTGCCAGCGATCGATCGTCTAGCCACAGGCCGTTGATGACCAACGTGTTGCTGGCTTTGTCGTGGCGCGGATCGATCCGGGCGACTAATCGATCGCCGTACAGAATCGGCAAGGTGTAATATCCCCAGCGCCGTTGATGCGCGGGCTTGTATACTTCCCAGATGTATTCATAATCATCAAATAATTTCTTGGCGCGGCCGCGCGCGCTGACGATTTCCAATGGCGCCAGGAACAAGACTTCTTCGTCGGTGGTGGTGTCGATGGGCCGCCATTGATCAGGAATTTGTCCCGCTTCAAGTCGAGCGAGCAATTCGATATCTTCAGCCAATAAATAAGATGGCTCTTTCCGGCCCTGAACATTCACGATCGAAAACTCTTTGGACCTGATCATCCGATCGAGCCAGCGCTGAGCTTCAATGGGCGTGACGGTCCGATCGATGTTACCGGCAAAGCCCAAGCGCCACGATCGCGCCGTCATCAATCCATAAAATGAAAGTGTCTTGCGCGCGAAGAATCGCTCCGTCTCTTTGATCGATGCGACGCGATTCACTTCTTCTGGTGCGATCTCATCGCGAAAGCCGAACACGCGCTCGAAGTTGCCGCGCCGTGAATGCGTCATCAGTTCGCCGTTGCGCCACAAGTAGTACAACGCGAGGCCGGAATCTTTGCTGGCGCGATAATGCTCGACGCGGCGGCGGCCCTCGAAATCTCGATTGCCCAGCGGGCCGCGCTGGCGCAGTTCGCGTTTGACCTCGTTGATTAACGCTCTCTGTCCTTGTGGAAAAATGCCCCACTGCGGATGATGCTTGAGGCGTTTCATCACGGCGCGCCAATACGGCAGTTCAGCCATCGGATACACGAACAGCGCGCCGCCCCAATCGAAACCTAATCGATCAGTGTATAAAACATTTTGGCTCTCCCGACTTTAACGGGAAAGCGGGTTGAAAGCGACTAAAACGTGCAATCGGAAATTGACGAAATTGGTGTATC
>JBGQGR010000121.1:0-7685 GCA_041497495.1 Anaerolineae bacterium
AAGGAATGACATGTCCGCCGATCTCTCACCCCTGCCCGCCTCGCCGTGGCAGCGCCTGCCCAAAGCCCTTTACTCCGCAGTGTTAATCGCAATCATCGGATTGTTTGTGATCGCCACCCCGCACGATCTGCTGGACAAATTCAACTTCATCGGCTTTGCCATCTGCCATCGCCTGCCCGAACGTTCCTTTGTCATCGACGAACATCAACTGCCGCTGTGCGCGCGCTGCACCGGCATGTACCTCGGCATGTTGATCGGCGTGCTGTTCTTGATCGCGCGCCGTCGAACGCGCGCCTCGCGCCTGCCCTCTACGCCGATTATCGTCACGCTGATTGTTTTCATTGCGATCATGGGCATCGATGGTCTCAACTCGACGATCTCGGTCATCCCGAATGCGCCGCAGTTGTGGCAGACCACCAACTTCCTTCGAATTACGACGGGCACGTTGTACGGCCTCGCCATCAGTATGTTGTTCCCGCCTTACTTCAATCTGGCCGTATGGAGCCAGCCCACCGGCGATCGCACACTCAAGAGTTGGCGTGAGCTGCTGCCGATGTTGATCGTCGCCGCCGTGGCGATTGCGATCGTTCTCGCTAATCCCGATTGGCTGCTCTACCCGATCGCGCTGATCTCGATCGGCGGAGCGTTAGCTTTGATGTCGCTGATCAATTCGATTTTTGTGCTGAGCGCCATGAAACTGGAGAATGCGATCGAGCGCTGGCGACAACTCGCCTGGCCGCTTCTCTTCGGACTGACGCTGGGCCTGATCGAGATTACGCTGCTCGATTTGCTGCGAGCGGCTTCGGTGTAAAGATGCGCGCCTCAAGTCCGCGCCATTTAGGCTGGCCGTGACAGTCCGCTTCGGATTTGCATTTTTAGGTGATTCTGGTCTACAATAGGGCATCCTACATCCCTTTCAGGAGGAGTTAAAATGCAAGGCGGAAACATGCAGTTCAAGATCGACACAGCAAATTTGATTAAAGCAGGAACCATCCCGGTCATTGTCGCCGCAGTCGGCGGCGCATTGTGGCTGCTGGGCTTTGGACTTGGCAGCATTTTCAGTATTCTCTTCTATGCCATCGCCCTGTTCGCGGGCTATTGGTACGTTAACCTTGTGCTGAAGTCTGGTGCCAAGCCCTCAATTGTGGAAGTTGCAGTCAACGCCGCTATCCTGGGTTTAGTGGTAGGCTTGGTATACGGCATCGTTGAACTGATCGCCATCAACATCAGCTTCGGTGGCGCTTTAGGCGTACTCGGCTTCTCGATTGGTGGCGTGATCGGTTCGGCCATTCAAGCTGCCATCGGCAGCGCAATCGGCGCAGCCGCCTGGTATGCATATAAGAGCGGGATGATCAAGACCAGCTAGTACAATCAAATACTGGTTCAACCGAACAGCCCGATCCTGAAAAGTGATCGGGTTGTTTTGTTTCTGTTGATCGAGTCATCCTCGCGTGTTACAATCTTCCCACAATGCCCATCGAGCAGGTCACTGAAAAACTCAAAACGCTGCCGACCAAGCCTGGCGTCTACCAATACTTCGATGCAACCGGCAAGATCATCTATGTCGGCAAAGCGATCAACCTGCGCAACCGCGTCCGATCGTATTTCCACGCTTCAGGCGATCACACACCGAAGACGCAGCGGCTCGTCGCCGAGATCGCCAACCTTGAATGGATCATCACCAGCAGCGAACTCGAAGCATTGCTGCTTGAATCGAATCTCATCAAGCGCCACAAGCCGCGCTTCAACATCCTGCTCAAAGACGACAAGCGCTATCCCTACATCAAAGTTGAATGGCAGAACCCGTATCCGAAAGTGATCACCGTGCGCAAGATGGCCGACGACGGCGCGCGCTATTATGGCCCGTTCACCAATGCCGGTCACGTCTATGCCACGCTCGATACTCTCCGCCGCATTTTTCCCTATCTTACCTGCGATCGGGAGATCACCGGCCACGATAAACGTGCCTGCCTGTATTTTGATATCAAACTGTGCAATGGGCCGTGCATTGCCGCGGTGGCGCAGGCCGAGTACCGCGCCACCATCGATCGGTTGTGCAACTTCCTCGAGGGCAAATCGGGGGAAGTGATCACCGACGTCGAACGCAAGATGGAAACTGCGTCCGAAGCGATGCAGTTCGAAAAAGCGGCCGAGTACCGCGATCAACTCAAAGCGCTGCGGCACATCGTCGAGCGGCAGAAGATCGTTTCGACGTCGATGAAGGATCAAGATGTGCTGGCTTTCGCGCGCGATAAAGGCGGCGCGTGTGTGCAGGTCTTTTTGATTCGGCAGGGCAAGCTGATCGGACGCGAGTATTTTGTGATCGAGGGCGCGGAAGACGAAGATGTCCGCGAGGTGATGGCGAAGTTCCTGACACAGTTTTACGATAAAGCCGCGTACGTGCCGTCGGAAGTTTTGCTGCCCGTGCAGATCGAAGCGCAGGAGTCGCAGATCATCGAACAGTTCCTGCGGCAGAAACGCGGCGCGCAGGTCTCAATCGAAGTGGCCCAAGATAAACAATCGACCGAACTAGTGGAGATGGCCACCGAGAATGCCGTCGAAACTTTGAAGGCACTGCAAACGCAGTGGGCGGCCGATACGCACAAGTCCGAGCAGGCACTAAAAGAGCTAGCGGACGGGCTGGAACTTACGGCACCGCCGACGCGCATCGAATGTTTCGACATCAGCAATACGCAGGGCACCAATTCCGTCGCTTCGATGGTCGTATTTGTCAACGGCGTCGCGCGCAAGAGCGAGTATCGCAAATTCAATATCAAAACCGTCGCTGGGCCAAACGACTACGAATCGATGCGGGAGGCGTTGCAGCGCCGCTTCCGAAGATACTTTGATTCAAAAGGAGCGGAGCATCAGCCGGGCCAGAAGATTGATCCTTCGTTCTCCGTGCTGCCCGATCTATTGATTATCGACGGCGGCAAGGGTCAACTCGGTGTGGCGATCGAGGTCTTGAAAGAGTTCGATCTTTTTGGACAAGTACCAGTGTGCGGCTTAGCGAAGCAGCAGGAAGAAATCTTTCTGCCTGAACGGCCTCAGTCGATCCTATTGCCGCGCAACTCCAAAGGTCTGTTCTTAGTGCAGCGCGTGCGCGATGAAGCGCACCGCTTTGCGATCACGGCGCATCGCGCTAAACGCACGAAGACCGGCCTCGCTTCGCAACTGGATGAGATTCCCGGCGTCGGCCCGACTCGGCGCAAGACACTGATCAAGCACTTTGGCTCGATCGACGGCATCCGCGCCGCCTCGATCGACGACCTCGCTGCCGTACCGGGTATTCCGCACGAGGTCGCCGTCGCGATCAAAGAACAGCTATAAAAACCTCCGAAGTTTTAAAACTTTGGAGGGACGCTTTCTGTATTTTTCGCATAGCTCAATATTTTCAAAATCCCATCTAACAACTCATCCGGCATAATCGGTTTGGTCCAATAATCGTTTGCGCCGGCTTCCAGCGCGATCTGGCGGGTCTTCTGATCATCGAGCGCAGTCAGCATGACGATCTTCGTCTTCGCCCAATGTGGATCCTCGCGCAGCGTACGGCAGACCGTAATGCCATCCATCTCCGGCAGCATGATGTCTAACAAAATCAAGTCCGGCTGAAAATCTTCGGCGCGCATCAAAGCTTCCTTGCCGTCTGTCGCGCTGAGCAATTCCCAGTCCGACTGCTTGATCTTCAGCAACAAACGCAACAACACACTGAGCTCTTCATTATCTTCGACGACCAGAATACGATGGGCCATAAATTTTGATCAATCATCCTTCAATAAAATGGCGATCCGCACAACAACTGCCCGTGGTCAACCCGATCGATACTGAATCTTAGTTCATTTAGACTAGAACCGCAAGCGGTTGGTGCAAGCTGTAACGCGGCGTCCGAAACCCTACGGGCGGATGATCAACATCAAAAATAAGAGACTGGCGATGAACGTCCCGACGAAAATGATCGCGGGGGCCGGATTGTTTTGCTCGACTGATTCGGATCGCAGTTCGGACAGCGAATGAAAGCCGAGAATCCGCAGCGCGAGTGCGATGAAACCCACCGCCACGATCGCACAGATCGGCCCCCAGAAAGCAATCTCGGACAAGATCACCGGCAATCGACCGGCAAACGCCGCCCACGAGGCGGGTGCGATCAAATAAGCGGCGATTTGCCCGACCGCAAGTAGCGCAAGCAAAATGATCAAACTGACTACAGTGCGATTCTTCATGTCAACCTCCTTTGAAATTCGATCTATTCAGATTTGCGCATCGATTGAATGTCATCCCACTCGATCAAATAACCATTCCAAGCGGTATCGTTGCCGCTGCCGCCCGATTGGTAATCTTCGATCACTAGGACGCGGTTGTCTGGCCCATTCGCGTGAATGAAACGACCGACATCGCCCGCCGACAAGCGCAGTCCGCTGCCGTCTGCATTAGCGACATTGAACTTGCCGATGTCATAAATTTTCCAAGTGGATGGTGGATACGTGAACGTGATGTCCGCCGTTTCATTGCTGGCGCCGAACTGTTTGGCATACGGCAAAAACTTCGTGGCGATGTCGTTATCGGTCAGCGAGTCAAATTGATCGAGCGCGAAGAGTTGATCTTTCCATTCATACATCAGCAAATTGGAATCGAGCCAATACGCGCTGAATTGATTACCAGTCGGCACCCACGGCTCGCTGGGATTCTTCACGCGCTGCCACAACTCCGTATACTTGATCGATCCGATGATCTTCCCACCGATTGATCCGCGCACCGGATGATTGATCATGATCGTCTGCCCAACTCGCGCGCTTTGAAAGTCGCCGTGTTTACCGCTGGCCATCGTCATCACTTTGGGAATTCGATCCTCGTTGGTTCGATAATGCCTGTTTGCTTGATTGGATGTTGTCGCACTTTCCGTATGCTGAAGGGTATTTTGCGTCAAATACTCAGCCAAGCTGATTATCAGGCAACCTACACCCATAAGCACGAGGAACGCACCGAGATCAGCCACGCTTCCGCCTCACCACGATCCCGAATCCGAACCGCCGCTGTCCCACGAACCGGAGTCTGAACCGCCGCTATCCCATGAGCCAGAATCTGATCCACTCCCCCATGATCCAGAATCTGAGTCACTCCTCGATGAGCTGGAATTTGAATTATATGACCAAGAAGAGGAAGAAGGTGAAGAGTAGCCGTTCGAACTGCTGACGATATACCCATTCGAACCGCTCGCCATCAACATCAGTCCGATGATGAGCAGGGCGATGCCGAGTACAAACCATCCCCGAGGATTTTTGGTGCCCATTCCATCTCCGCCTGATTTGCGCTGGCACGCGGCACACAATCCAAAGAAATCGCGCTTATGTTAGCACGACTGCACATCGCTTAGAAGTTGACCAAATTCTATTCGGCGCTCACGGCGTCATTGGGTAAAACTTGTCAACAACCCGGCTCGCCGTCATGCCCGCAGCAGGTCTGGCGTTTGATGACGCGGATCGATAAATTCTTAACCGTCTTACCGATCTTAACCCGCAGTGGCAGCGGCTGATTCCAATTCGTGATGAAATTGCGCGGCGATTGCTGCCGCGGTTGTTCATGTCCGGCGCACATTTCGATATCTCACAATCAGACTCTGACAACCTAGCCTGATTATACCGCATTCAGGGTCAATGGCAGATGGCGTATCGCCTATCGATTGATCATTGCTCATTACAGTTGCCCGCTCGATCCCCAATTCTCCAAGAGTTTCTGGTATGTCCGATCGTGATATCGCTCAAGCGAGAACGCCGGAGCATAACTTGGCAGTTCGGTATGCGCTACCTGTGCCGCCAACAATTCGCCGATCGCCGCCGAGGCCATCAAGCCATAACCGGATACGGCACCGCACACAAACGCGCCTTCGATCGGCAACTTGGACGCGAGCGGCCGGTTCTCTTGCGTCTTCGTGTAATAACCGCCATCGTAGGCAGACTTGGGCGTCTTATCAAAATATTTTTTCAAATCGGGGATCAGCGTCGATAAGCCGCGCAGCACGACATCAGGAAAAAACGGGTCGAGATCGGGCGGCCATCTGGGTTCAACCGGAGTAATATGATACGGCCACAGCATCAACACGATGTTGCTATCGCCGCCGCCTTCGGGCCGCAGATGCACGCCGCCCGGAAATTCATTGAGCAGCCAGCGCGTGTCTTCATCTCCTTGCAGCGTCTCGCGTTCTTCATCCGACCACGGCAGAAATTGCGGATCCGTCCAAATCATCAGCGGCGCATCGCGCGGAATGATGCCGAGATGATCTTTAAAAGCGATCTTGACGTGCAGTTCATTGAACACCGGAAGATCGACGCCGATCAATTGCCCGACCTCTTTGAGGTACGGACCAGCCGCAATCACAAAATTATCCGTATCGATCGATTGTGATCCATAGTGAACCGTACGAACCCGATTGGCTTTTACATCCACCCGGTCGATCTTCCCTTCGATCAAGCGCGCGCCATGTGCCTTAGCTCGCTCTAACAAATACATGCCCAATCCCTGACCGCTGAACCAGCCACAGCGTCGAGGATGCACCAGCGCCACGACATTTTCATTGACGCATCGAAACCGATCGAGGATGAGAGATCGATCGAGAACCAGATCACACCCGATCGGTTGATCGTCAAAGTGATGCGGATCGATCGGCGGATACGATCGATCAGAAGATCGATCGACATGCAAGCGCACTGGCCCAGCACCCAACATCGCTGCTTCATCGGCGGCTTGTTTGAAATCGTTGACGCGATTCGGATCGGCCGTGAAATAAGCGTAGCCGCGCCGATTCAACAAGAAGCGATTGTTCGTAGCACGCGCCCAACGTTCCAGCCAATCGATACTGCGATTCATCAACTGCACCATCGCCTCGCCGGGACCGGGCCACCAATTGCGATACGCTTCGGTCGATTTGTCGCTGGTCAATGTCAACGGCGGGCGCTCGTCGATCAACACAACATTTTTGATTTCTTGTGTGACGGTCAAATGATATGCGGCGGCGATACCACAAATGCCCGCTCCGCAGATGACGACATCGGCAGATGACTGCGACATGCCTGACCTCTTCATAAGAACGTGGCTGGATTATACAACGGTCGAAGTCATTCCGAACACACGGAAATGAGATTTCTTGACCAGCGGTCTCGAAATTACAAATGCCTTGATCGATTTTGCGTTGGTGCAGCTTTGCGGTATCATCAGGGGCATTCCAATCCCGTTTAGGAGGAGAACGCTTATGCGGCACGTCACATTTCGAGATCGATTGCGCTATCGCTTCGATAACATCATGTCGCGCGGCTCGATCGCGTTGTTAATCGGCTTGGCGATTATCTCATTGATTATCATTGCCGTGGCCGCGGCGATCATCGCGGCGGGTGGTATCACGCAAAATGACGGCGAGCAAGTGAGTTTCTTCGAAGCCGCCTGGCTCAGTCTGGTGCGCACACTCGATTCAGGCACGTTCGGCGGCGATAGCGGCCATGTGTGGCGCGTGATCATGCTGGGCGTGACGCTGTGCGGCGTGTTCGTCGTCAGTGCGTTGATCGGTATCATCAACAACGGCCTTGAAAATCGCATGGACGAACTGCGCAAGGGCCGTTCATTTGTCATCGAGCAGAAGCACACGCTGATTCTGAATTGGTCGCCTAAGATCTTCACGGTGATTTCGGAATTAGTTG
>JBGQGR010000122.1:0-7633 GCA_041497495.1 Anaerolineae bacterium
ACGAGCGCAACGAGTGGGCGATCCTGCGGGCCGGCACGGGCAGTGCCGGCCACGAAATGCTGCAGGGCAGCCACCGGCTGTCGGTGGATCACAATTCGATGATCGGCTGGTGCATCCTGCACCGCGAACCCCGGATTACTCTGGATACAGACAAGGAAATGGTGCGCTTCAAGAATCCCTGGCTGCCAGATACGCGCTCGGAGGGCGCTATTCCCCTCTCGACACGCGGCCGAGTGATCGGGGCGATTACCGTGCAGAGCCAACGTGTGAATGCGTTTGCCGATCAAGACATAGCGGCCTTCCGCATCCTTGCCGACCAGCTGGCCAACGCCATCGAAAACGCGCGCTTGTTTGCCGAGCTGCGCACCTCTGAAGAGACCTACCGCACGATCCTGGAGAACATCGAAGAAGGCTACTACGCCATGGATCGTGTCGGCGCCTTTACCTTCATCAATGATTCTTTCAGCGTGATCCTGGGGTACCCCAAGCAAGAACTCCTGGGGATGAATTACAGCCCGTTCATCGCGCCGGCGTTCCGCGAAGAAGTTTCCCAGACGTTCGATCTCGTCTATCAGACGGGCCGTGCCGCCAAAGGCATTGAGTATCAAGTTCTCAGGAAAGATGGCACGAGCCTATACGTCGAGACTTCCGCGTCACTGGCGCGCGATGCTGCCGACCGGCCGATCGGCATTCACGGGATCATGCGTGATGTCACGACTCGCAAGCAGGCCGAGCAATTCCTCATCGAGCGCAAAGCGCTTGAGCGCAGCAATCGCGAGCTCGAGCAGTTTGCCTACATCGCCTCACACGATCTACAGGAACCGCTGCACAAGATCAAAGCCTTCAGCGAACGGTTGAAAACCAAGTTCAACGCCAGCCTCGGAAATGAAGGGCGTGACTACTTGGAGCGGATGCTGAACGCCAGCGATCGAATGCAAATGCTCATTGACGATCTGCTGAGCCTGTCACGGGTAACGACTAAAGTCGAGCCTTTCACATCGGTCGATCTTGCCAAAGTGACGCAAGAGGTGTTGTCGGATCTCGAAGCACAGATCGAGCAAACCAATGCCCGCGTGGATATCGGCGATCTGCCGGCCATCGAGGCCGACCCGCTGCAGATGCGCCAGCTGTTGCAAAACCTGATCAGCAACGCGCTGAAGTTCCATCGGCCACATGAAAGGCCGGCCATCAAAGTCTTTAGCCGTGCTTCTTCAGGACAGCGCATGATCTCGGGCCTGGGCAGCGTGGCTTTAGTCGATATCGTCGTGCAGGACAATGGCATTGGCTTTGACGAGAAGTATCTCGATCGGCTCTTTCAACCCTTCCAGCGCCTGCACAGTCGCGGCGAATTTGCAGGCACGGGCATCGGCCTGGCCATTTGCCACCGGATCGTCGGGCGCCATAGCGGACACATCGTGGCCAGGAGCGTACCGGGGCAAGGGGCAACCTTCATCGCAACACTGCCAGTTCGACATTCCACTAACGAGAGTGCAAGATGAGTCCAGGTTTCTTGGGTATCATGAACAGCGTCGAGCCTGCCAAGGCTAAGGAACCTATCCGTGTATTGCTGGTCGACGACGACGAAGATTACTACGTCTTGACGCGCGCGGCGTTCTCGGATATCGAGGGCCAGTCATACGAGCTCGATTGGAAAATCAGCTATGACGATGCGCTGGCGGCCATGCAGCGCACTCGCTATGACGTCTGTCTGTTGGATTATCATCTCGGCGGGCGCGACGGGCTGGAGCTCTTGCAGGATGCACGTCAGGGCGGCTATCCAGCCCCGATGATCATGCTGACCGGTCACGGCGATCGACAGGTTGATCTTGAGGCGATGGCGGCCGGGGCAGCGGACTATCTGTACAAAGCCAGGACCGACGCCGCCCTGTTGGAACGATCGATCCGCTACGCCATCGATCGGACGCGAATGATGGACGCGCTGCGCGAGAATGAAGCGCGGATCGCAGCACTATTCCATCAGGAGCAGGAACACTCGCACGAACTGGAACGCGCCTACGCCGATCTGCGCCGGGCCGAAGACATGCGCGATGATCTGGCACACATGATCATCCACGATCTGCGCGGGCCGCTGACGGCGATCATGATCAACATTCAGCTGGTCGGCGAAGCTTTCGACAACCGCCTGCCCATAACGGAGTCGTCTCGTCACCTCGCCAATGCCCGCACCGCTGCCAACCGCATGATGTGGATGATTGACGATTTGCTTAACGTGAGCAAGTTGGAAGCCGGCAAGCTGCAGCTGACGCTCAAGCCGATCTACCTGCCCGCTTTCCTGGCCGAGAAGCAGGAAACTTATCTCGCTCAACTTGCCGAGGAAGGCAAAACTCTCGCCATCCACGCGCCGGCGGAGTTGCCGGCGATTATGGCCGACATCGACATGCTCGGCCGGGTGTTCGACAATCTGATCGGCAACGCGCTCAAGTACACCACTGCCGGTGGCCACATCAACATCACCGCCGAAGCGCACGATCAGATTTTGACCATCCGCGTGAGTGATGACGGCGAAGGTCTTCCGCCCGAAGATCAAACCCGCATCTTTGAGAAGTTCGAACAGGGCGCCACGTCGAACAATCTGCCATCGCGTCACAGCACGGGACTCGGGCTGGCTTTCTGCCGCGTCGTGATTCTGGCGCATGGCGGCACGATCACGGCGTCAGGCGAACCAGGCCGCGGGGCTACCTTCACGATAACGCTGCCGGTCCGTCACTAATTCCAAGGCTGCAGGGCGCGCCGCTTGAAGCGCGCTGCGCCAAACGGAAGATTCGGCATCGTTCGATCATAAGCGGTATCTCTCGCCGAGGAAAGTCAAAGCGAATCCTGCCCGATCAAGCCTTCCTCGCCGCGCTCGATCGTCTTCACGGCGATTGCTTTGTGGCGGTTTCAGCAGCGCGATATTCGAGTGTTCGGCGAAGGCAGTTGGAAATTGAGTTTCTCACGCACAGGCGCTAAGCCGCGACCAAATTGGTGGCGCAGGTCTTCGATCCGAAGTTGCATTGACAGCAGAAATAACTCACCCACTAAACATCACCACCGATCGTTCCCGATCGGCGGTGGCCTTCTTTCAAATCCAATTCGCAAAATTGCCTAACGTCAGCTCAGCCCCTTAATCCTCGAACTGAGTGCCGCACGCAGAACAGACTGTGGCGTTGGAGTCTACCATTGCGCCGCATACTTCGCTTTCTCACTCTTCGGCAGAAGCCCCTTCCTTTTCGGTCCCGCCCTTGTCGAATTGCGCATCTGATCTCTTCGATTCCGCGCGCCGACCTTGACGCGTTTGCCACAGGCGGGAGTAGAATCTTATCAAGGCGAAGTATATCCAGAAATTAAGCAGGATTACCAGCGGGTTGTATACAAATCCTGCGGTTCCTTCGAGCACGGGCGCGGAGACGGAGGCGGAGGGGTTGGGCGTGCAATAAGCAGATAAACAGATGCCTAATGATATGGTAATTTTATTTAACCATTGAACAAACATGCCGAAGCTGCTACAGAGGAGTACGGAGTAGACGCATGCCCATAATGTTAAAAAGGCGGCTAGCACTTTTTGGAGTTTGCCGAGTTTCATGGTGTGTGATTAGGCCCCTTCGTCAGAAAGGAACCGGGGTGACGGTTCTGTACCAGGGGTCTGCCGCCTTGGAGCGAGACGCACTGCAATCTGCGCTCACATGGAGATCGATCCTTTGCGAAAGTCGGTCTTGCCCAAATGAACATTAACCAGCACCGGCTGACCGGCCGCGGCGGCAGCTTTAGCTTGTTGCAGCACATCGAGCACCAGCTCAGGATCATCGGTTGCAAAGCCGGCGGCGCCGAAAGCCTCAGCTACTCGCTGATAGTCGGTATGCGCCAGCACCGTGCCGACATCATCGCCCAGCATCTCGATCTGCTCGCGCGCAATCTGCGTCCAGCCGGCATCATTGCCCACCAACGCTATGACCGGAATTCCATGGCGCACGTAGGTGTCGAACTCGGCGAGGCCGTAACCGGCCGAACCATCGCCATAGAGAATCCAGACATCGGCTTCAGGCTGAACCAGCTTGGCGCCCAGCGCAAAACCGGCGCCCACGCCCAGTGTGCCAAAGGCCCCCGGATCCAGCCAGGTTAGCGGGCCGGTCGGATTAACGATATACGCAGCTTCTCCAACAAAGTCACCACCATCTGCCACCAGAATTGTTTTGGGCGACAAAACTGTATCCAGCTCGCCGAGCAATTGCAGAGGATTGACTTTGCTGGTCGGCGCCCGCATCTGCTGCGCGATCTCCGCAGTCTGCGCATCATCGCGCTGGCGCAGTTGAGCGCGCCATTCCGCCCACCGATCGGCCGTGGGCAGCACTTCAGCCAGCTGTCGTAAAAACAATCCCGGATCAGCCAGCACGCCGATATTGGGTCGGCGGTTCTTGTTCAGATCGACGCGACTGCGATTGGCCGCCACGTAAAAAGCACTGCGCCGAATGTCACGACCGTAGTCCAATCGAAAGTCACACGGCACGCCCGCCAGGATCACGAGATCGGCTTCCTTGAGCGCCAGCCGGCGTTTGTGGCGCAGCTGCAGCGAAGGATGCCGTCCCAATAAGCCACGGGCCATGCCGGAGAGATAGACCGGAATCCCCAGACGCTCGATCGCCGCTGCGATCTGATCGATCGCTTGGGCTTGCAATGTCGCCTGGCTGCCGACGAGCAAAACCGGGCGTTGAGATTGCTGTAAACGTTCGGCCACTTGCCGCGTCTGTGCAGGATTGGGTATAGATACCACTCCCTCAATACGCGGCCCGGCCTGGGCGGCATCGGCGCCTGCAAAGAGCCGATTGACGTGCCATTTGAGATACAGCTGCACAGCTTTATCCGCCAAGGTGCGGCCCTGAGTCTTAATGCCATACCAGTCTCGCACCACCGCTTCATCGTAAAGCAGATCGACCGGGCACTCCACAAACACCGGACCGGGCACACCGCTTTGCGCCTCGCGAAAGGCCGTCTCCAGACTTGGCACAAGATCCTTGACCGCGCGCGCACGGATCGTTCGTTTGACCACCGATTTCATCAGTGATAGTTGATCGATGTCTTGCAGTGCGCCACGACCGCGCAGCGCAGTCGGCGCCGCACCACCGATGAGCACGACGGGCGATTGAGCCAGCTGCGCGTTCTTGATGGCCGTAACGGTGTTGGTCACACCCGGCCCCGCCGTGACAGCCGCCACACCGGGCCGGCCGGTCAGGCGCGCGACGGCATCGGCGGCAAACACGGCCGTGGCTTCGTGTCGCGTGTCGATGACGCGGATGCCGCGTTGTTTACAGCCGACCAGAATCGGCGCGATGTGGCCGCCGCACAGGGTGAACAGAAATTGAACGCCCTGCGCTTTCAGGACTTCAGCTACAAGATCACCGCCACGCATGTGAAGCTAACCCTTTCAGTGATCGTGCAATGAGGTTGAAATCGAACATGGCCGGACACCGACTGGATGGACGCGCGCTTTGACGGCGCGCCAGGCGCTGCCACAGCGGTTAATGCGAATCTGTTTCGTGGGCTTTGCGAATTTCTTCCTCGCGCAGTGCGCGTCGAAGAATCTTGCCGATCATGCTCTTAGGCAATTCGGTCCTGAATTCAACTTCCGCAGGAACCTTGTAGGCAACCAGCCGCTCCTTGAAATAGGCGATGAATTCTTCCGGCGTCGCCGTTTCACCGTCTTTGAGGATAAGGTAGACCTTGATACGCTCGCCTTTGTAAAGATCCGGTATGCCGAGCGCGATGCCTTCCTTGACTTTAGGGTGTTGGTAGATCAGCTCATCGATCTCGCGCGGAAAGACATTGAAGCCGCCGACAATGATGAGCTCTTTCTTGCGATCGGTAATGTAGAAGTAGCCGTCTGCATCCATATAGCCAATGTCGCCGGTATGCAGCCAGCCGTCCCTGATCGTCTGGTGTGTCTCTTCGAGGTTTTTGTAATAGCCTTGCATCACCGTCGGGCTGCGGAGAACGATCTCACCTAATTCATCCGGTGGCAGATCATGGCCATCGTCCAGACCGACGATTTTCACATCGACATCGGGAAAGGGCAGGCCGATGCTGCCCACTTTGTGCAGGCCCCGATAGGGATTGCCCATGATCGCCGTCACCGCTTCGGTAAGGCCGTACCCTTCAATCATCCGCCCCCCCGTTCTGGCCTCGAAGTTTTCTTTAATTGCGCGCGTCAAAGGAGCCGCTCCGACAAAGATGCCTTTGATACTGCTCAGGTTATAGCGTTCGATGCCCGGTAAATTATTGAAGGCGACAAACATCGTGGGCACGCCGACGAAAAAAGTGGGGCGGTACTTCTGGATGGCTTTGACTACATCTTGCGCCTTGAAGCGCGGCATCAGGACGATTTCGGCGCCGGCCAAGATGGGCGTATTCATCATGATGCTCATGCCAAAACCGTGAAAGAGCGGCAGGACAGCTAACAATCGATCCTGCTTGGAGATCTGTCCCCAGGCCATGGCTTGATGGGCATTGGCCACACAATTGAAATGCGACAGCATGATGCCCTTGGCCACCCCCGTTGTGCCGCCGCTGTAGATCAGGATCGCTGTCTCATCGGGGTCAATCGGTTCGGGGTGAAAATCGGCCGGCAGGGCCGTGTGCAGCAGCGTCTGAAAGTTAACGAGGTTCGAGCCGCGCGTCCGGCTCATCAGCCGGCGTTCCTGAAAGCCTTGAGCCAGGTTGAGCGGAACCGGCAGAAAATCGGCCAGGCGACTATAGACAATGTGCTTCAGCGAGGTCTTGCCTGATAGGGCAACGGCTTTTTCTAGGAAGAGCGGAATGGTGATGATGGTTTCCAGCCCCGAGTCATTGAGGTGAAAGGTCAGCTCAGGTTCGGTATAGAGGGGATTCAGCGGAACGATGATGGCGCCTGTCTTCAATACACCGTAATAGGCGATGAGAAAAGCCGGCGAGTTGGGCAAAAGCAGGCCGACCCGATCGCCCGCGCGAACGCCCAGGTTGCAGAGACCGGCGGCCAGGCGATCGGAGGAGTCTTTGATCTGCCGATAGGTGAAGCGCCGGCCTAAAAAGTTCGCGCACGGTCGATCGGGATACCGGGTGGCCGCTTCGTCTAACAGGCGATAAATCGGCACGCGCGGGTAATCAAGATGCGGGGGAACTTCCGGATCATAGTGCTTGAGCCAGGGGCGTGAATCCGAAGCGGTATACGGTGCCATCGTCTCATCTCCTTCCCGTTTGACCAAACGCTTCGCCGTGGTCCGGATTCGGGTGCGTGACCTCTGGCATCCGCAACATCGGTTGATTCGCAAAGTCTTGGCGCATACAGTCGGCATTTTTCTCAATCTCCAACTTGGTCGTCCGCCGCTCGACTTAGATAGCCTGTTGGAGATTGACTAGAAAGTGTTGCACATTAGGTAATCCGTATATATGCTTATATTCGGAAATCAGTATATTCCCATTTCAATCTCAGTCAATACCCAAACATAAAGAAGATAAGCATAGTTGCGAACCGACAGTGCATCCTTGATCATTTGAATATTGATAGTTCCGCCAGTGCATCCTTGACATTCAGGTGTGTGGCAACCGCCAGTGGTGAATGCACGAATGGCGGTTACTTCTTCAAAAACGGATAGGGCCAGCGCCT
>JBGQGR010000123.1:0-7626 GCA_041497495.1 Anaerolineae bacterium
ATGACACAGTAATTTGTATTCTCTTTCAGAGTCTGCGCTCGATCGCGGACGCCTGCCGTCCAACATGGCTCGGTCGGATCTGGCCACTTCACGCGTGATTCAATATCGTCAATGCTGGCGCCGGCCAGCACCCCACTGCCCGGATAATAATACGGCACGGAACGCTTCCACGGCTGGCCGTAACCATCGATCAATTCGTCAGGATTATCGGGTGAAGGCTGGGGATCGCTCGGCGAACTGCCGGGCCAAACATAGCGTGTATCAACGCCCAGTTTTTCAAACAGCCGATCGTCCATGTAAGAAATATTGTGGCCGCTGCGAAACGGTGTCACCGGCCGGCCGAGATCAAAATAGTCGACCAGCTTCAAATAAAGATCATCCACAATACCGTAAGGCCCGCCGCCTAAAGCCGTGGGAACTCGATCAGGCTCTTGGTGATTTAACGCGGCGCGCACGCGCTGCCGCGGGGTCATGTCCACCACGCTTCAGTTCTCCTGATATTCCAAGGTCAGCCCCGCTATTAAATGTGGGCCAGTCGCGCACGGTAACGATCGAAAGTCTTGGCGTTCGCTGCCAGCGCTGACTGTTCCGATCCAACATTGGGACAGCGGATCATCGGCGGCACCTCACCGGCCTCGGCGAAGTTTTCGATCACTTGGGCAATGACGGCATTGATCATGATCATGGCTAAGGCCGTCGAAGCGCCGCCAGTGGTGCCTAACTCAGGCATCGCGTCGATCAATACCAGATTATCGCCGGGCGGCACGTCATGATCGAGGATCAGATCAACGACATCGGCCAAGTGTTTACCGCTGGGGTGCCGAGAGGGAAACGCTGCAGAGTAACGGCGAGACGTGACCCCGATTGTATACAAACCTTTTTCGTGCGCGGCCAGCGCCACTTCGATCGGCGCGTTGTTGCGACCCGAGGCCGACAGCACGATCATCACTTCGCCTGGCCTGAGATCATATTTGGGGACGATGAAGCGCGTGGCGTAACCATCCCACTTTTCCAGCGCGATACATTTCTCAACACCTTCATGAAACATGAGGCTCGGATCAAACAGCGGGCTGACAGCCGCCAACCCGCCCGATCGATAAAAGGCTTCCTCGACGGGTAGATGCGAGTGACCTGATCCAAACAGATGCAGCACTCCGCCTCGCCGCAAGGAATCCGTGATCACACGAGCCGCTTGTTCGATCGACGCAGCCTCACGCTGGATGATCGCTTGCTGAGCATCGATCATCGCTTGCATATAAGTTTGCCAATAAGACATGGGGATAATTCCTCTTTCAAGATTCTGAAGTTGATTCAACCGGTGCAATTGATCATTCGATGGGTGGAGAGGCAGCCGTATCGTTCGGAGCCCGGAGACATTCGGGAACTGGCGGGTGGAATGACGGGCGAAGCTAGCGCAACAAATAGTGAAAGTTATCGATGCGCTTCAGCCTGACTCAGATTGATTACTTCAATCCAACTTTTTGGCGCGCTTTCTCCCACTGGGTTTCTTTTTGTACACCAAACGGCAACAATTGAATAAAGACACGGATGCCTTGTTTATACAGCGCTTCGGTATCCGCAATTTCTTCGGGCGACAAATCGCAGTTCGGCGCGACGTTCTTGGACTGAGCCTTGTGCGCCATGGCTCCATAGTTCACATCGCTAGGCCGGTAACCCAGTTCCATGAGACGCAAAAAGGTCTTCGGCACTTTGGTGATCAGCAACACCCGCTCTTTGCCCTCGTTCAATTTCTGCAGCCGTTCAGCGGCCGCGTCGATCGTGAAGGCCTCGATCTTGCAGTTGGCCGGCGCCGCAAACTTGAAGATATCCAGCATCATCGGGTTCGTGGCGACGGCATCATCTACAATCCAGATAGCATTGGCATTACGCAAGCCTAACCAGCCCGTGATCACCTGCCCATGTATCAATCGATCGTCCACACGGTTCATCACCACTTCAGACATGATGGCTCCTTGTGATTATTGAGTTTCAAACCCACTCAGCCTGTCAGTTGGCCTGACGGAATTTCTTGAATGCTTCCACGACATTGATCATGCCTGCGTGTCCGGCAGTAAACGCCGTCTCAGCCAAGGCGGCCACATTTTCACTGCCCTCGCGCTGCATGAAGGTTTCCAACAGCATCGGCAGATTGGCGCCGGTGACGGCAGACACATTATCGATCTGCTGGCTGATCAACGCGGCGGCATTGGCCGGCGTGCCGCCAAACATATCGAGCAGGATGAGCACCCCATCCCCACGATTCACTTCTTCAACTGCTGCCCGCAGACGCTCGATGAGACCCTCCAAACTATCGCCGGGCATTAATGACACCGTCGCGGTCTGGATCGGTTCGCCATAGATCATGCGAGTCGAGTCCAGCAGCGCCTCAGGCAGTGAACCATGCGCAGCTAATACGATGCCGATCATGAATTGTCCTGGTCAGCTGAGACGAGTCGCTGGCAGCTATCCGTATATAGTTAGACAGCTGCCAGCAGTGAGACTAGCCTTCTTTAGAATATGCGTAGTGACTGTAAGAACGGGCTGCCGATTAACAAGCCAAGCAGGTAAGGCAAGAAGCCAACGATCACGACCACAAAGGTCATGACCAAGGCTCGATTGATCGGCCAGCCGCGCCGTCGCATGCCATTCCACAGCCATAGCACCAACGCGAGCGCCAGCAGCTGCGGGAAGATGGCGTCGAGTTTGTCTTGGAACTTAAACAGTACCGTGTCCCCCGAAGTCAGCTGCAGCGGTGTCGTCAAGGTGATGAGGCCGGCACCGACGCCGCCGGCCACCACCAAACCAAGCACAGCCAGTGAGTGGGTGATGCGTTGGAAGCTGCCTTCAGCCAATTGCCGCATGGCACCCATGCCGTAGCGGTACCCGAACATGAACAGATAGCGCGACAGCACCAAGATGATCAGCGGGTAAAACACGATGTAGAAGATCGGCCCAATCGGGTTGCCATCCGCTTTGCTGATGCCGATGCCGATCGACAGTAAGATGGGAATCAAGGTGCCCGGAATCATCGAGTCGCCGATGCCGGCCATCGGGCCCATGATGCCCGCTTTAGTTCCATTGATCATCTCGTCGGTGATCGGCTCACCGTTGGCGCGCTGCTCTTCGAGTGAGGCGGCGACGCCATGGGCAATGACGCCGGTCTGCGGCTCGGTGTTGAAGAACACCATATGCCGCTTGAGAGCGGCCTTGACCTCATCAGGCTTATCACCATACAGTCGCTTGATGATCGGCGACATCATGTACACGAACGCCGGAGCCTGCATGCGTTCCATGCTGAAGGCCGACAGGTTGAAGAACGTCCAGATCCACCACGCCCGGTCAAGGTCAGATTGCTGGAGTTTCCTAGTTTCTGGCATTTTGGTAGCCATGTTATGCCCCCTTCTTCTCTTCGCCAATGCGCGAGAGATATTGGTAGTAGATGATCGCGGCGATGCCGCCGATCACGGCCACGCTCACCAGCGGGACCTTGAGTACGGCGACCAAGACCCAACCGCCCAAGAACCAAACCAGCATGGAAGTGGAAGGCGTGATCTGGAGCAATAGGATCGCGATACCCACTGCCGGCAAGACCCCACCGAGGACGCCCAGGAACGTGAGGAACCAGGGGATTGAATGCTGGAAGAAGTCAATCAGCCCTTGAGCGCCTTGAGCGCCGACCACCAAGATAAAGAAAGGCAGCACAGCGCGCAACAGGAAGGTGGGGATCTGAGCCCAGTAGTTGATGCGGATGATGCCGTTCATATTGCCCTCTTCCGCATAACGATCGCCCAAATGCGCCCAACCGGCGTTGCCCACGCTCAGGATCTGCCAGGCCGCCGTGCCGATCACACCGAAAGCGACGGCCAGACTCACCGCCACCTCAGGTGTCGCTTTAGCGGCCATCGCCAGCGGGATGCCCAGATAGCTGACAAAGCTCAGGTCAGCCGGCACCGTGCCGCCGGGTGTGATGAGCCCGATAAACGGAAGTTGCACGGCGATGCCGATCAACACGCCGGTCTTCACGTCACCCAAGACGATGCCGCAGATGAGGCCGGCGACGAGCGGGCGGGTGATAGTATACCAACCCCCCGTCGTGCCCAAAGCCCACGGCGTCGTCAGTGCGCCTAAGTAACAGAACACTGCAAGAATCGCAGCTTGTAATACGGTCATGGTAACCTCCTACGAATTTGGAAGTATGTACAACTACACGATGGTGCTGTTCTGAATCATGCGACTACTCACTATGGCAAGACAGTTGATTAGATTTCGCTTAACCTCCTTTCCCACCAGTGGCTGATTGACCTCATGCTATCAAACAACCCGATCGAAAGAATCTGTAGATCACGACGGATCAATCAAGATAAAGGCCAGCCGATCGGGATCAACACACGTCATACCATCAGCGCCTAATTCAATCTACTCTGTCACAATTTCAATCTCGAGCTGGCTGCGATCCCAGCGATGTCGAGCCGAGCCATGCTCGACTGGACGTCCATCCGTGCCGTACATCGTGCCAGTCAAGGCTAGCACCGGCGAATGCGGTTTTACCTTCAGGTATTCAGCATCCTCAACGGTACACAATGCAACTTCAACCAAGCGAGTGCCGCGCCCCAGATGAACACCGTACTTGTCGCGCAGAAGTCCGTAGAGAGAGACCTCGCCCAGGTCCTCAACGGCTAATTCAGGGAAGCGGCGATAAGACACGTAGGAAGTGGAGATCAAGATCGGCCCATTGCTGATCGAACGGACGCGCACGATCTTAATCACCTTATCGCCGACGGGCAGTTGCAGCTCAGCGGCGATGCGCTTGTTAGCTTTCACCACCGATTGCTCCAAGACCTGCGTGCGGATTTTGAGTCCGCGCGAGACCATATCCTCGTAGAAACCGGCGGTACGCTGCGCGAAACGTTCTCGCAATTTGGGCGGGGCCACAAAAGTGCCTTTGCCTTGTTGGCGATACAGCAACCCCTCGTGGACTAGATCGTCCAAAGCTTTCCGCACGGTCGTGCGGCTGACCGCGTACAGCTGGCACAATTCAGGTTCGGAAGGAATAGGATGATCAATTTCCCAAGCGGTGATTTGCTCACGCAGAGTTTCTTTGAGCTGGTGATACTTCGGAGCAGGTGAGGCCTGGCCGCGAGCAAAACGCATGAGTCTCGCAACCGGCGTGGTCAATGATGGCACACAACCCCCTAAGCTGGAGGTACAGGATACGTCATCATGTTGTCATTACAACTTGAGTTATAATAAGGCAAACCAGCAGTCGTGTCAATAGGCAATTTCAAGTCTGGCCTTCAGCAACTTTGGTTGAGCTGCGGGGTTTCTTGTCCTTGGTCAATCAACATCGGTAATAATTTTGACGGCGATCATCGATTTTTTTGATAGGGACTTTACCTTCAAGCGCAACCCCCTTGCTTAAGTGGAGCGATCGGCATGGACTTGGACGTGCAAGCTTTTATCTTCGATCTCGACGGCCTCATGGTCAACAGCGAGGACCTGAGTCTCATTGCTTGGCGTCGAGTTCTGGCGCCGTATGGAAAAAGTTTGGACGAACACGATTATTTTGTTTTGATCGGACAGGATAGCCGCGCTTCAGCCCAGCAGGTCATCGAAAGCTCGGGGATCCCGCTGAATTGGGATCAGCTGTCTCAAGCACATTGGCAAGAGCTGATATCGATCATCGAGCGGGATCTCAAGCCGAGACTCGGGTTGATCGATCTCGTGCAGGACATCGTTAAATCTGGCTATCCGCTGGCCATTGCTTCCAATAGTCCGAGTGATTACGTGGAGCAGGCCGTCAAGGCGATCGGCCTCCGGGAATCTTTTGGCTGTGTAGTTGGACGTGATCAAGTTACTCAAGGTAAACCAGCACCTGATGTTTACTTGGCCGCCGCCGCGTGTTTAAGCGTTGTGCCCACACGTTGCCTGGCCTTCGAGGATTCGCCGACCGGCCTACAGGCCGCACTGGCCGCTGGCATGCGATGCATCGTGGTGCCAAATGATCATCTACCCCATGCCGACTTCACGGGCGCCTATCTCCGCTGCGAAACCCTCGACGCGGTTCATGCTGCACTCGATGGCTTATTGAAGGGGCGCGATCCAAAGTAAAATCTAGCGACATTTTATTCAAAATCGCCACGAGCCTGTAAATCAGCACGAATTCAACTCGACCGCTTCGAAACGCTTCTCTTAAAAAGCAGGCATTGGCCGCGTCTTATCAGCACCCAGCACTTCACGCTTTAACTCCTTAGCTTCAACTGGCCTCTATGCCGTAGGTCTGTTAGAGCTAATCTTCGAAATTGCTGGTATCGTTCGGGTTGGGCCGCACAAGTCGATCGGTTGCGATTGCGCAACCGTGCACCAGCCGAGACGCACAGGCATTTATACTGATCACCTATCGACTTAACCATCCAACTGCGCTGGCGTCAAAATGTGGAGACTTATCACTCAAAAAATGGATGAATTGGCATATACACCGTCGGCAATTCGATGTACTCTTACTGAAGCATGTAGTCTGCGCCACACCGCATTAAGTAGCGAGAGATAGGCTACTCGCCAGAAATGATTCAATCTAATGGAGGTCACATGAACTTACAAGAACTTTATGATGCAGTCGTGAATGGAGAAGTCGAGGCAGTTACCGTAGGCGTACAAGCAGCCTTGGCACAACAGATTCCACCCGAAAAGATACTGAATGAGGCCTTGATTTCGGCCATGGCCGAAGTCGGTCGATTATTTGAGGCACAGGAATACTACGTGCCGGAAATGCTGATCTCCGCCAAGGCGATGCAAGGCGGACTCAGCATCCTGCGTCCGCTGCTGGTAGCATCTGGTCTGAAACCGGCGGGCAAAGTCGTCTTCGGCACGGTCAAAGGCGATCTCCATGATATCGGCAAGAACTTGGTGATGATGATGCTGGAGGGTGCCGGCTACCAGGTAATCGATCTCGGCGTCGATGTCGCGCCCGATAAGTTTATTCAAGCGGCTAAGGAGGGCGCACAATTGATCGGCATGTCGGCCATGCTGACGACGACGATGCCCAACATGAAGGTCACCATCGAGGCACTCACGGCCGCCGGCGTGCGCGATCAGGTCAAGATCATGGTCGGCGGCGCACCGCTGACCCAAGCCTATGCCGAACAAATCGGTGCCGATGGCTACTCGTCCGACGCGAGTGCAGCGGTGCGTAAAGCCACAGAATTATTGGCGGCTTAGCAGCCCCAGCGCTAAACTAAGAAAGCTGTATATTCTAGACGGCGCAGTTTGCCGCTGGGGTATTTTTTGAAGAGGGACACTGATTCATGCAAACGATATTACGCAGTGAAACGGTCGAGGTCAAGATCAGAACCGATGGACCTTTTGTCGTGATCGGAGAGAAAATCAATCCGACAGGCCGCAAGAAACTGGCTGAGGCGCTGCAGGCCGGTGACTTCGACTATGTTCGAGACTTGGCGAAAAAACAAGTGGTGGCTGGTGCGGATGTCTTGGACTTGAATGTCGGCGTGCCGGGCTTGGACGAGGTCGTTCTGTTGCCACAGATCGTGAGCGTTGTGGCTGCAACCGTCAAGGCCCCGATCTGCATTGACTCTCCTAACCCAGCGGCCCTGGCCGCGGCGTTAAGGGTCG
>JBGQGR010000124.1:0-7522 GCA_041497495.1 Anaerolineae bacterium
CATGATGCGGCGTTTCACTTCTGCGCCGAACCCTTGACCACGCGTGGCTTTATAAGTCTCCCATACTTCGCCTCGATCGGCCCGCAAGCCGTAACGGACACCGTCAAAACGCGCTAAGTTCGCGGAAGCCTCCGCTGGCGCGAGCAAATAATAAACGGGCAAACCATAATCGGTGTGCGGCAAACTCACTTCTCGGATTTCTGCCCCGAGCGATCTCAAAACATCGATCGCAGTTCGTACCGACTTTTCAACTTCGGGCTGCATCCCGTCGATGAAATATTCTTTCGGCACGCCGACCTTCACGCCTTTGAGATCTAATCGGAAGTGGGCGGCATAATCGGGCACAGGATTCGGCATCGATGTTGAGTCAAGCGGATCGTGCCCGGCGATCACGCCCAACAGCATCGCCGCATCAGTCACATCTTTAGCAAACGGGCCGATCTGATCGAGCGAGGAAGCAAACGCGATCAGCCCATAGCGGCTCACTCGTCCATACGAGGGTTTGATGCCAACGACACCGCACAATGACGCGGGCTGCCGAACCGATCCGCCCGTATCCGATCCGAATGCGCCGAGACACAAATCGGCTGCAACCGCCGCCGCGCTGCCGCCGCTCGATCCGCCGGGCACACGATCGAGATTCCACGGATTATGCGTCACGCCATACGCCGAGTTTTCAGTGCTGGAGCCCATCGCAAATTCGTCGGTGTTGGTCTTACCCAAAATCACCGCACCCAACGCACGCAATCGATCGACCGCAGTCGCGCTGTACGGCGGTACGAAGCCTTGCAGAATTTTGCTGCCGGCCGTCGCTGGCAAATCTTTAACGCAGATCACATCTTTGATCGCCAGTGGAATGCCAAGCAGCGGAGTGTCTTCACCTTTCGCGCGCCGGGCATCGGCGTCTTTCGCTTGCCCCAACGCCGATTCGCGTGCGAGGTGCAGATATGCATGCAAGCGTGCGTCAACTCGATCGATGCGATCATAGATCGCCTGAGTTAACTCGACCGAGGTGATTTCTTTTCGGGCTAATTTATCGTGAGCGCCATGGATAGTTAAGCTTGGGAGCATAAAAATTCTTTGAGTCCACGAATATCACAAATCATACAAATCGATTTCTTATTCGTGACAATCGTGCGATTTGTGTACAGCATCACTCTAATACAACCGACACTTCAAACGCATCATCCGATCGAGCCGGCGCATTCTTTAGAATCTGATCGACCGGCGTCGATGGCCGTGCTACGTCCTCACGCATGATCGATCGCAGCGGCAGCACACTTGCCGTCGGCGGGATCGATTCGACATCCAGTGTGTTCAGGCGCGCGGCGTAATCCAAAATCGCCGAGAGCTGCTCTTGATACCGCGTTTCTTCCTCGGCGGTCAATTGCAGTTTAGCGAGTTCGGCAATGTGTTGAACTTCTTCGCGAGTGAGTGACATACGTCGATTATAACAGAGCGGCTGATCAATGACAACCGATCGAGGCAAAAAGGCCAAAAATGCCCGCGCACTTAAGTGCTTGATTCTTACAGCAGCTTCCGGTAGAGTAGACGCAAGATGTTGGAGGTTTGTTAATGGAAGTTCGAAATCATAGAGGCAAGCTGGCCGATCGGGTACGGGCGATCAATCGGTTTTTGATCGATCAGCATTTATATCCGCTGTTGCTATCGAGTGCATTGGCGTGTGGCCTGATCGTTGGCCGAGTGTATGTCTATCGAACCTGGACGTATGCATTTTTGATCTGGAATCTGGTTCTTGCCTGGGTGCCGTATGCATGGAGCCTGTGGGCAGCCAGCATCCATCGACGCTTTCCACGCAGATGGTGGTCACTGCTACTGCCGGGCGCCTTGTGGTTGATCTTCTTTCCGAACGCGCCGTACATCGTCACCGATCTGCTGCATCTGCACGATCACGCGCCCGTACCACTCTGGTATGATGCAGGCCTGCTGGCCGCGTTTGCCTTCGCCGGAATTTTTATCGCGATTAGCTCGCTCCATACGATGCAATCGATCGTCGAAGATCTTGCCGGCCGCACGATCGGCTGGTTGTTCGCGATCGGGATCATCGGCTTGACCGGTTTCGGCGTTTATCTCGGTCGATTCTTGCACTGGAATAGTTGGGACTTGTTCCTGAATCCGATCGATGTGCTAGGCGATGCGGCCCACCGCTTGGCGCATCCGTTGAGCAATTTGCAGACCTACGGCTTTACGCTCTTATTCGCGGCCTTCTTATTTGGATGCTACTGGATGTTCACTTCGATGCAGCCCCGCACACAAGAATCTGATTAACCTTGCGGACAACAAAAGTGCTCCACCTCGCCAATGAGGTGGAGCACTTTATTTTGAGTTGAGTTGATCGATCGGGTTCAGCGCAAGCCTTAGGCTTTGTGCGCTTGTCGACCGGCCAGTAGTAACGCTTCAACTTCCTGATTGGCTTGCTGCGGCGTCACGCCTACGGCGGCTGCCCATTCGCGGCACAACCCCGCGCGAATTTTTTGCAGCGAAGACGCATCAACATCGCTCAGCGGCTTGTTCCAGCCGTAGGCTGTCAGATCGCGCACGATTTCGCACATGACGCGAAACGAACCCTGCTTCATGCGCTCCGCAATGAGCAGCCGTCGGCGGTGATGATCTTTATCCAGCATCACCGGTTTGCCCTTTAACAGGCGGCGATACTGTTCGAGTTCCTGGCTGGGCGTTACTTTGCGCAGCTCGAGCATGCCATGCTGATCGACCGGCACCCACACGGTGCTCTTCTCGACATCGATCACATAGTACAGCCGCGTATCCGCTTCAGCCAGTCGCTTCTCTTCCAAGCGCACGACACTACCCACTCCATACGATGGATGCACGACGTAGTCGCCAGCTTTGAATTGCATCAGGCGCTCCTTCCGCGGTTTAGTGCGTTTGGTGGACATGATCAGTGCAGGTCCACGATATCGGATTTGCCGGCGCTTTTACCAGCGCGAGCCGCCGCGGCCCTTGTTGCCACTGCCGCCGCCACCGCCGCGATTGCCGCCGCCGAAGCCGCCACGACTGCCACCACCGCCGCTGCGCTCTTCGCGCGGTCGAGCGAGGTTCACGGTTAGCGCGCGTTCGCCCATTTTATATTCATTGAACATGCTGATCGCCTTCTGCGCCTCAGCCTGTGTCGTCATCTCGATGAACGCAAAGCCCTTTGAGCTGCCGGTGTCTCGATCTTTGATCAGCGCGACCGAGGCTACGCTGCCGGCTTGCGCGAACAGTGTGCGCAGTTCATCTTCGGTGGTCGAATACGACAAATTTCCAACATACAACTTGACTTCCATGGTTATCTCTCCTTGAGATATCGGCCTCACAGCCGAAAATAAAAAGCCGCCGATCCATAAGAGGTTCCGGCGGCCAACAGCGCACACACATCCTATTACACGTTGGCCATATTATACCACACATTAAGATTTGCCGGGCAGGGCGATCGGACGTTGACGAAACGCAACACGCCGTGGAAACGCCGATGAACGAAAGGCGATGAGTGGGAATGTGTGCACGCAAGAGTTGTCAGGCGACGTAACGAATCATACGTGCGACAAGTATGTGCGTCTGCGTAAATCCTATGTTCACTGACAACCTTTGCGTGCACACGTGGGAATTGGGTAGTTGACAACCTCATCAAAATCGATATAATCACACCAACTTAACACTCAACACGTTGAGCGGGACGAGTAATCGAGTTCGACGCGACAGGGACTGAAGGCCACTGACTGAGAGCCTTCTCCGCGGCGAATCGGTGAAAACCACCCGCAAGTGGATCGCAGAACGCAATTGCCAGTAAACGATTCCGGGTCAGCCCGTTACAGCGCAGAGTGCGATTGATCTTAGATCGATCGAATTTGGGTGGAACCGCGAGCGCCTCTCGTCCCAGTGTGGATGAGAGGCGTTTTCATTTATATTCCCTCTCCGGCGACGAACTCGCAGGGGAGGGTCAGGGTGGGGCATAAGGAGACTCATGGAACACGTTTTAGATAGAGTGACGCTCGGCGCATTGGTGATTGTGCGCGACAAGATGATGGCACTTCAAGCCACTGGCCGCAAAGTCTATCGGCTCGAAGTCGGCGACACATCATTCAACACGCCGGCTAACATTCGCAAGGCGATCAATGATGCGATGGAGCAGGGCAAGACGCACTATCCGCCGTCGACCGGCTTGCCGCAGTTGCGCGCCGCGATGTTGAAGAAGATGAGTGACGAGAATCATCTACCGATCAAAGATGCCGAGCATGTCATGGTCACCATCGGCGGTATGCACGGTTTGTATATGGCTTTCTGTGCGCTGCTCGATTCGGGCGATGAAGTGATCTTGCCCGATCCGATGTGGAGCGAGATCGCCGAATTGATCAAGCGGCCGGGCGGTGTGCCGGTTCCGATCACGCTGAAACCCGATCGGGATTTTCTGTACGACCCGATCGAGATCGAGCAGGCGATCACACTGCGCACCAAAGCGATCTATCTGAATACGCCGCACAACCCGATCGGCGTGGTGCTGTCCGAAGAGACGTTGAAGCAGATTGCTGACATCGCCATTCGACACAATCTGGTAGTTATCAGCGATGAGGCCTACGAGAATGTGATCTTCGACGGCAAAAAGCACGTCAGCATCGGCTCGCTGCCCGGCATGGCCGATCGAACGATCTCAGCTTATACGTTCTCGAAAACGTACGCGATGACCGGCTTGCGATTGGGCTACTTGGCAAGCAACGATGAAGTGATCAACGATCGCTGTCGAAAACTTTTGAGACTCACGACGAACGGCGTGCCATCGATCACGCAATGGGGTGGAGTCGCCGCGTTGACTGGATCGCAAGACGCTGTGCATGAGATGGCGAAGGAACTGGAAGAGCGGCGCAATATTTTCTTTGAAGGCATCCAATCGATCAAGGCATTTGACTCGTTCAGGCCGGAAGGCGCGTTCTATATCTGGTCGAAGATTTCGGATAAGTGGCCGGGCTATCACGGCAAGCGTGATTCATGGGCGATGACCAACTACTTGATCGATCAAGCGGGCATTGGCACATCGCCGGGCATCGCATTTGGCGCATCGGGCGAAGGCTACGTTCGTTTCGCCTTCACCGTCGATCGTGCGACGTTGATCGAATCGATCGAAGTGATGCAAGATTTGTTTAACAAATAAATTAACAACGTCATTGCGAGCCGCGTAGCGGCGTGGCAATCTCATTGATTGCCATTGAGATTGCTTCGTCGCGCGAAGCGCTCCTCGCAATGACGGAACAGATAGAGGAGGTGATGCCACATGACTAAAGATGGCACTGACACTAAGACCGGTAAAGACGTTCCGCTGGAACGTCTCATCAGCAGCTGCAGGCTGAGGCATCGCCTCACCTGCCCGGTGGCAAGGTAACTCGATCGAGTTGCCTTCGCCGAATCATTGGAGGCAACTCATGAACGTACAATTAGATCAACGACCGATCGCTCCGGCGATCTGGATCGTCGTCGATGAAGAAGACTGGTCGGGCGTGAATGACTGTGGAGCGATTTACATACCCGATCGAAACCTTGCGAAGGTTTCTGGCGCGATTGAACAGATTCAACTTCAACCTTCGCAAGGTTTGAATGATGATTGGTCAATCGAACAATGCAGTTAAGGCGATCGACCAACTATCACACTATCCAACTATCGCACTACATGACTAGGAGACTAACCCATGGAACGCTACGAAGATTCTAAACTCTATAAGATTCGCCATTCTGCTGCGCACATCATGGCGCAGGCGGTGATGGAAATGTTTCCCGGTGAGGCCGGCATCGCCATCGGGCCGCCGATCGAGGATGGCTTCTACTACGACTTCGATCTGCCGCGCAACCTGACGCCAGAAGATCTGGAGAAGATCGAAGCGCGGATGCGCGAGATCGTCAAAGCGAATCAAAAATTCGTGCGCAAGGAAGTCAGCGCCGATGAAGCCCGCCAGCAATTCAAAGATCAACCGTACAAGTTGGAACTGATCGATGGGCTGGAGAAGGGCGGCTTGAACGAATATGGTAGTTCGCCTGCGGCTACTACCACAGGCGGTAATCCGCTTAAAGAGAAGCCGGTTATTTCATTCTATGTTGACGGGCCGTTCGTCGATCTGTGCCGCGGGCCGCATGTCGAGAGCACGAGCCAGATCAATCCCGCTGCGCTGAAGTTGATGAATGTCGCAGGCGCATACTGGCGCGGCGATGAGAAGAACAAGATGCTGCAGCGCATCTACGGCACGGCCTGGGAAACGGCTGAACAACTCGAGCAATATCTGTGGCGCATCGAAGAAGCCAAGAAACGCGATCATCGCAAGTTGGGGCAGGAACTCGGCATCTTCATGTTCTCGCCAGACGTTGGCAAAGGTCTGCCGTTGTGGCTGCCGCGCGGCGCGATCTTACGCGACACGCTCGAACGCTATCTGCGGCAGGAACAGATCGACCGCGGTTATCTGCCGGTCGTGACGCCGCATATTGCCAAGATCGATCTGTATAAGATCAGCGGCCACTGGTACAAGTATCGCGAATCGATGTACGCGCCGATGATGATCGACGATGAAGAGTTCATCTTGAAGCCGATGAACTGCCCGCATCACATTCAGATTTACAAGGCGCAGCCGCGATCGTATCGCGATCTGCCGGTGCGCCTGGCCGAATTCGGCACGGTCTATCGCTATGAAAACAGCGGCAACTTGACGGGACTCACGCGCGTGCGCGGCTTCACGGTCGACGACTCGCACATGTTCGTCACGCCTGAACAACTGGAGCATGAATTCATCGGCGTAGTCGATCTGATCATGTCGATCTTCAAAGCGATGAATTTCAAAGATTACAAAGCCCGATTGGGCGTCCGCGATCCGAAGAGCGATAAATACGCGGGCACGGATGAAATGTGGCAGCGCGCCGAAGCAGCGATCAAACATGCCGCCGATCAAACGGGCTTGCCTTACACGGTCGAAGTAGGCGAGGGCGCGTTCTACGGTCCGAAGCTCGACTTCATCTTCCGCGATGTGATCGGCCGCGAATGGCAGCTCGGCACGGTGCAGATCGATTACTATCTGCCACAGCAATTCGAGTTGGAATACAAAGGTGAAGACGGGCAGATGCATCGACCGATCATGATCCATCGCGCACCGTTCGGCAGTTTGGAACGGTTCATCGCGATCTTGATCGAGCACTATGCCGGTGCGTTCCCGGTGTGGCTGTCGCCCACGCAGGCGATGATCATCCCGATCGCCGATCGGCATGTGGCGTACGCCAAAGATGTGGCGAAGAAACTCAAAACCGCTGGCATTCGATCCGAAGTCGATGAATCGACGGATCGTATGCAGGCCAAGATCCGCAATGCGCAGCTGCTCAAGATTCCGTATATGCTCGTCGTCGGCGATAAGGAACAGGAAGCGGGTGCGGTCGCCATTCGATTGCGATCGGGTGAGGATTTGAAAGCTAAGCCGTTAACGGAGTTCATCGAGATTGCCAGGAAAGCGATCGAGAGCAAAGAGTAATGAAAACC
>JBGQGR010000125.1:0-7501 GCA_041497495.1 Anaerolineae bacterium
CTGCGCATGACGTTAGGGCACTTGACGCACGCCGAAGATATTGATCGCGTGTTAGACGTGCTGCCGCAAGTTGTTGAGAGATTGAGGGTATATGCATGAAGAGTGAAAAGTGATAACGTGACACGTGAAGAATAACGAGGAACGAGTCATTCGTATTGCGTATTTCGTAAAACAGATTACACATAGCGCAGTACGCGATACGGAGCACGCAACACGCGTTTGCGATAAGCGATATGCAATTAACAAACAACGATCAGAGAATGAACCAACGAGTAGTTGTCGCCATGAGCGGCGGCGTCGATAGTTCCGTTGCGGCGGCGCTGCTCGTCGAGCAGGGCTACGACGTGGTCGGCATCATGCTGAAACTGTGGAGCGATGGCGAGAGCAGCCGTGTCAACCGCTGTTGCACGCCGGCCGATACCGAAGCCGCGCGATCGATGGCGAATCAACTCGGCATTCCGTTTTATCTGATCAACATCGCCGATTCGTTCAAAGCGATCGTCGTCGATTATTTCGTCAACGAATATGCGGCGGGCCGCACGCCGAATCCGTGTTTGGAATGCAATCGTCACATTCGATTTGAATTGCTGCTCAATAAAGCGCTGGGACTTGGCGCGCAGTATCTGGCGACGGGTCATTACGCGCGCGTGCAACAAATGAACGGCAAATATCAATTGCTGCGCGGCATCGATCCGAAGAAGGATCAAGCGTATGTGCTGAGTGTGTTGGGGCAGCATGAACTCTCACACGCGATGTGGCCGCTGGGCGAGATGACCAAACCGCAAGTGCGTGAACTCGCTGCGAAGTTCAAGCTGCCGGTCGCCGAAAAAGTTGAAAGCCAGGATTTGTGTTTCTTAGCGAACGGCGACTATCGAGAATTTTTGACACGCCATACGCCCGAGGGCACGATCAAGCCCGGCGAGATTCGATCGACTTCCGGAAAAATCTTGGGCGAACATCAGGGCCTGCCGTTTTATACGATCGGTCAGCGCAAAGGTATCGGTTTAGCCGCGGCTGAGCCGTTGTATGTCATCGCGCTCGATAACACCACGAACGCAGTGATCGTCGGCACGGCGGACGAACTCGGTCGGCGTGAATGTTTTGTACGCGCGATGCACTATGTTTGCGGTGATGTGCCGGTCGATCCGTTTCGTGCCACCGCCAAGATTCGCTACAAGTCGCGTGAGGCCGCAGTCACGGTGTACCCGGATCGAGATTCAGCGCGGGTCGAGTTCGATGAGTCGCAGCGCGACATTACGCCGGGTCAGGGGTTGGTCTTGTTCAATGGCGAGGTTGTGATCGGGCAAGGGATTATTGTGTAAGGGGAGTGTGTTGTCGGTGAAATGAAAACGGGGCGTTATGAATTGCTCAGCATGTGGAAATGAAGTAAGGCCAGACAGCATCTTCTCCCATTATTGCGGCGCGAAGATCGAGCCAATAGATAATTCAGCCCGGCGCATGTGGCTTTTAGCAAACGCATTGGGTTTAGCAGTTGGATTAGAGATAGCTTGGCTTGTTGATCACTTAGCCCTTGATCATTTTATTGGTTTTGTTGGTTTTTTCTCTCCCGACATTCTGGGCTGGTTAATGGTTGGATTGTCGATAGGCTGTGCACAACACTACGCCCTGAAGAGATTAAATTATCCATTAAGTCCATGGTGGATTTTCGCTACAATGATAGCTTTACCTGCTGGTATTATGCTGGGTGGCCCATTAACTTTTTGTACCGGTTTGTTGGTTGGCGGTATAGGAGGTCAAGGTAGTAATGATGTGGGGCTAGGTCTAGCGCTTACAGGTTGTATGGCGGGCTTTGTCGCCGCTTTTATTGGCGGTGGAATTGTTGGAATGGTCCAATCCCGTTTATTTTTGGGCAAACCTGCCATTTTCCGCAATTGGGTCAAAAATAATATGGTGGGCTGGGCGATTGCAGGGGGCATCTTTGGCGCAACGCAGTTATGGTTTTCAGTTGTGAATCATCTGCAGTGGGAAGAGAACGCTGTTTGGTTGATTATTCTTCCGCCTATAGGCGCAATAGGCGGAATCATTAGCGGCAAGAGTACATTCTCATCTATCCCAACAAAAACCGCACTGTCTCCTGAATTGTCTAACGCTATTCAAAAATAGAATCTCACGCACCGCGAAACACGTTTACTCATTACTTCCCATGGCCCCTTCTCTCGTTCTCTCCGCCTTACTCTCTACCGCTTTCGGTTTGATCTTCCACATTATCCGCGGCGGCAATCTCATTCGTCTGCTCGTTTTACTCATTGCCGCCTGGATCGGATTTGCGATCGGGCAGCTGATCGGTTCACTGACAGATTGGCCGTTGCTGCGTATTGGCGAAGTGTATGTGCTGCACGGACTGATCGGGAGTATCATTGCCATGATATTAGCAGGCAGACCGCCCCTAGATTCGATCCCGGAAAGGGGCAACCCCACGCGCAGACGCTAAAACCCCAACGCTCAAATATCGACGGTCGATTGTCCTCCATTTGATCAAGCACAGGAGATCCATGAGCGATTACATCAGTCACATCATTTTATTGCCTCAAGCTGCCGATTGGACCTGGTATGAAACCCTGCGGCCCTATAGGCGGCGCGGCTGATCGAAAGACCTGGCGAGGGTTGGATATACGGAGAACGTATTGCCCCCGCAGCTCTCGCAAGGTTAACCGTGTTTCATTGCTGGTCAATGATTTTGAAGCATGCTATAATCTCCGTGAGGTTTGCATGAAGGATGTCGAAACAACTGTGACCAGCACCGAACGCAAATCGGGGCGGACGATGATGTGGATCGGGATCATCGCGGCCGCGATTGTGCTGGCGATCATCGTCGGCTTTGTGCTGATGATTAGCGCGGGCGTGACCGGCACGGTGCGCGATGTGATCATCATCATCCTTGCATTGGAATCGCTGATCGTCGGCGCGTTGATGTTGGTGCTGGTCGTGCAAGTGATTGCGCTGGTCAAGATGATGCGCGAAGAGATTAAGCCGCTGTTGCAATCGGCGCAGGATACATTGGAATCGACGCGCGGCACCACAACCTTCGTTAGCAAGAAAGTGATCGCGCCCGCGATCGCCGTAGCTAGCACCGTCGCTGGCGTCAGGCGCGTCATTGAATTTGTGATCAAACGTAAGCGATAAGGTCTAAGATTTCACGAAAGGAGCAACTCTTATGAGCGACAATAATGGTGGTGAGACCGGTGCATTCCTAGCCGGATTTATTTTAGGCGGACTGGTCGGCGCTGCGGCAGCGATCATTTTAGCGCCTTCATCCGGCGAAGAGACGCGCAAGCAGCTGCGCGAGAAGGGCATCGAGCTGCGTAATCGCGTCGAAGAAACCGCGGAAGAGGCGCGCAAGCGAGCCGAAGAAGCCGCGCACGAAGCGCGCCATCGGGCCGAACATCTAGCCGATGATGCCAAACACGGGGCCGAGCATTTAGCCACCGAGGCCCGTCAGCGCGCCGCCGATGTGGAAGAGCGCGGCCGCGTGATCCTGGAAGAGCAAAAGAAGCGGCTGGAGACGGCGGTCGATGAAGGCAAGAAAGCCGCCTCGAAAGTGCGCGACGACATGACGCGCAAATCGAAGAAAGACGACAGCGAAACCTAATTGATTTGTTCGCCTTACGTTCAACGCTCTTCGGACTGCGTCCGCGCGGTCGGAAAGAGGTAATGATTCAAAACTCTGGCAGCAATCACTTCCAGAGTTTTGTTTTTCTCACCGAATGTTTAGCGGCGGTTAAGGCATCCCGGGGTGGATCGGGTTAGACTGTAGTTGTGAATCAATCTCGATAAGAGGATCAGTGAATGGACTTAGGACCGACCGAACTGTTGATTATCTTGGCGATTGTCTTGCTGCTGTTTGGCGGCGGACGCATCGCGCATTTGGGCAGTGATCTGGGCAAAGGCATTCGTGAATTTCGGAAGGGCTTGTCCGGCGAAGATGACGCGCCCTCCAATACCGCGCCAAAGTTATAAACGCACTGGACTACGCCGCGCGGCAATAGTTGATCGCCTGCGGCAGCCTCGGCAGCAAATCACCGGCCAGCACTCCGCTCGATCCAATTTCCCGGCGGGCGATCTCGCCTGCGAGTCCGTGCAAGTACGCACCGACGATCGCGGCTTCGTAAGCGGCTAAGCCTTGTGCGCGCATTGAGACGATTACTCCAGCCAATACATCGCCGCTGCCCGCGGTGGCTAACGCCGGATTGGCAAAGGGCATGATGATCGATCGACGATCCGGCGCGGCGATCACAGTGAACGCGCCCTTCAACACCACCACGTGTCCCCACATCGCTGCAAACTTGCGAGCGATGCCTAATCGATCGGCTTCAATCTGACCCCGATCGATCTTCGTCAGCCGCGACATTTCACCGGGGTGCGGTGTTAACACTGCGGGCGCTGGCACACGCGTCCACCATTGATCGATTTGCGCCAAAAGGTTTAACGCATCAGCATCGACCACGAGCGGCGGCCATGATCTTCCAGTAAACACTGAATCGATGAAAGGCTGTGCCTTCAATGACAAGCCTGGACCGATCAAGATGGCATCATACGTTTTCTGTGCTTCGATCAGCGGCTCAGCGGCCTTGGCGGATAACGCGCCGTTGTGATCGGGCAGCGGCAGAAACGTGGCTTCGTTGATCTTGTTGGACATGATGGCGTGGATCGATCGCGGTGTGGCAAGGGTGACCAGGCCCGCGCCGGATCGATACGCGGCGGTCGCAGACAAAATCGGTGCGCCGGTATACTCGATCGATCCGGAGATGATTAACGCTTTGCCGAACGTGCCTTTGTGCGCATCGATCGGTCGTGTGGGCAACAACGTTCGAATGAGCTGAGCGTCCGCGAGTTCGAGATCGATCTCTGTGGCAAAGTGCGGATCGATCCCGATGTCGGCGACGATCAACTCGCCGCAAGCCGCCGCGCCGGGCAAACGCGTGTGTCCGATCTTCGGATAAGCCAACGTAATCGAGATGTCGGCGCTTAACGAATTGGGATCGAGTTCGCCTGTGTCGTAATTCAAGCCGGTCGGGCCATCGACCGCGACGATCAACGGCGTCAGTGTTTCAAGGCCGGGCCATGCAGGTGAACGAAGCGTTGAGGTGTGTGCAGCCCGTCGAGCAGCACCTTCGGCGTTGACTGCATTCAGTAACTTAGCCAAATCGCCGTTGATCGGGCGAGCGGTTCCGGTTCCAAGTAATGCATCGACAAGGAGATCGCAGTTGCTTAACCACAAATGCAAAAAGCGCAGGCCGCGATCATCGGGCAGTGTGGCGATAAAGACGTTGCGGTCACGCAGCGCACCGATCAATTGATCATCGCGTGACTTCAAGAGATATACGCCGATGTCTGCGCCTGCGTCTTTCAATCCGCGCGCCGCGACAAGTCCATCGCCGCCGTTGTTGCCTGGACCGATCAAAAACAAAATTCTCTTGTTGGATAACCCTTGCGAAGGTTGAATTGGAGAATTGTCACTCGCTCCTAAACCCTTCGCAAGGTTACTCAAGATCACGCGCGCGACTGCGCTGCCAGCCAGTTCCATCATCTTGGCAAACGAATGTCCGCTCGCATCGGCGGCGGTTTCGATCGAACGCATTTGATCGATGGTGAGGAGTTTCATGGAAATAAGTATGATAGCATCCTGAGCGGAACGCTGAATCTGCAAGAGTCGGCGTGTAGTCGAAGGACGCGATCGTGGAATGATCTTTTTCAAAACCGCGTCCTTCGACTCTGCATCGAACTCGCTGAGTTCGATGCTCCGCTCAGGATGCTTGCATGATATTGCTACGAAACAGAAGACTTCCGAAGTCTCACGGACTTCGGAAGTCTATTATAAGCCAAAATAGATTTTGTTTTTCTCTGCGTCTCTGCGCTGAATATTATTTGCCCAACGCCGCGATCATTTCCTCGACGCTGGTAAATTTCACGCGCGGCCGGCCCAGCGGCTGACCCTTGGCGACTTCCAGTTCGTCGAGCTTCTTCCAATCGGGATACGAGAAAAACTTGGGTTGGCGCTGCTTCACTAACTCTTGCATGCTCGCGACTTCAGGCTGCGCCGGCTGCAAGATCGATCCACTCTTCAGATCTTCCAGCATGTGTGTCACCGTTTCAACCGAGTCCGGTTTATTTGTGCCGATGACACCGCTCGGGCCGCGCTTGATCCAGCCGGAAGCGTATTCGCCAATCACCGGCTGCTTGGATTCCACTTCGATCACGCGGCCCTTGTCGTTCATGATCACACCATAGCGATCGTTGAACGGCACTTCGGGCAGCGGCACACCGCGATAACCCACCGATCGAAATACCAGCCCGACGTTGAGTTGTTCAAATTGATCGATTGCTTTCGGACTGAGCGTGCCCGCCTCGGTTTTGTACAACACGTTGTGCACGAGTTTCAAAGCGCAGACTTTGCCCTGATCGCTGCCGATCATTTCGACCGGCGAGACCAGGAATCGAATGTACAGCTTTCGGGCTTTGCTAACCGATCGGGGTTGGGCATAGCTTTGAATGATCTCAACTTTCTTATTCAACGATCGATCGTTCAAGCTGGCGAGTTCGGCCAGGCTCAACTCATCGAGCTGCACTTCATTGCTCAATGTGATCGCGTCCGCATCTTCGAGTTCGCCAACTTCTTTGATCTCAGGATTAGTGAAGGCCGCTTGCGCGGGGCCACGTCGACCGAGCAGATGAACTTCTTTGACCTGGCTGTGGCTCAAGGCTTCGATGGCGTAATCGGCCATGTCGGTCTCGGCCAACTCTTTAGGCGTGAGGCATAAGATGCGCGCCACATCGATAGCGACGTTGCCGACGCCGACGACCGCCACGCGCTCGTGCGATAGATCGAAGATGCGATCGCGATAATCGGGATGGCCGTTGTACCATGCGACGAATTCAGTGGCGGGATGGCTGCCATCCAAATCTTCGCCGGGGATGCCCATGCGCCGATCGGTCTGTGCGCCCGTCGCGAACAGAATTTGATGATAATGCTCTTTGAGATCGATCAACTTGATGTGCTGGCCGTATTCGACGTTGCCGTAAAAGCGGAAGCGCGGATTGGAGGCGATGCCGTCATATACTTTGGTGACCGATTTGATCTTTTGATGATCGGGCGCGACGCCGCCGCGCACCAAGCCGAAGGGTGTCGGCAATCGATCGAACATGTCAACTTCGATGACGAGATCTTTTTGCTTGAGCAGTTCATCGGCGGCATAGAAGGCTGCGGGGCCGGAGCCGATGATCGCCACACGCAGTGGATTAGTCTCTGTGCCAACTAGAGTCATGATCGATATGCCTTACAATTGAGACTGCAGCGTGTCGATGGCGCCGCGATATTCATCCAGCTGCGCTTTGACCACGTCGCCGATCGAGACGATGCCGGCTAGCTTGCCTTCGTCCAAGACGGGCATGTGGCGGAAGCGTTTTTCAGTCATGGTTTTCAATACGGCTTGCAGATCGTCGTGCGGCGTCGCGCCCGATCATCAAAAGATCAAATCGGTCA
>JBGQGR010000126.1:0-7499 GCA_041497495.1 Anaerolineae bacterium
GCCAAGACCGGCAATGTAGGCTGCGGCTCCGATGCGGCATGGCGGCCAAGACTGATCGTCAACAGCAACAGCGATGAGACCATCAATGCGATCAAACGATCGCGCATGGTCACATTCTTCAACATCAACCCGGCCAGCAGCAACGTCAAGAGCGTACGCGCGATCCACAACGCACCGAAGCGAGTGGTGAACAACACGCCGTAGGTCGCCAGACTCCACGGCACTTCGAGTTCTGTCCCGGCGGCTTGTGCGGCCTGAACGAGCAGACCGAAGATATTGGCGATGATCAAAACAATCAAAGCGACAGCCGGCAGTCGCGTGAACAACAGAGAATGAAGATCAACCTCACGGTCGATCGCACGATGCGCGGGTTGCCAGACGAACAAAATAAATAGCGTGCTGCCCGTTAGAGCCAGCGCCGAGAGATACATCAACCATTTCGCAATGACTTCACCGATCGGCAGTGTGATCTGATTGCTGGCGGATGAGGCACTCGCCAACGCCGCCGCATCGACATTGCCGACAGCGAAGGGAAACGAGCCTTGCGTGGCATGACCATCGACCGCCGAAAGCGTTTTCCATGCAACCGTGTAAATGCCATCGGTTAACGAACGCAATGAAACACTGAGATGCGTCGGATCGATCGGATCAACTTTGCTGTCGTTGTTATCGACGGACTGGCCGCGCGAGTCGAGGACTTGAATCTTGCTAAACGCCGGTTCGATCGCTTCGCTAAAAAACAATTCCACCTGCGCGGGCGCGCGATCGAGCAGCGCATTAGCGTCGGGGATCGATCGCACGAGTAAAGCGTGAGCTAAGGCGATGGTAGTAAAGATCGACGAGGCGAGGACAGAGGTAAAGAGAGCAACTTTAAAAGAATGTCGCATAAATGAATGAAAAGGAGATGGAGAGAAAGAGCATCTCGCTATCGATCTACCTCTCCATCTCTCAATCTAGTTATCTTTTCTTCCTAAGCGATACACCACCCAAGACCAACGCAATCACGGCCAGCGCCAGACCGGCTATCCCTAACACCCGCGCCGAACTGAGTTGATTGCTCAGATCATTGATCGAGTTTTGCAGATCGCCGATCGATGGCTGAGTTTCAGGAAATTGTAATGTGGAAGCATCGATCGTTTCTTCGATATCGACATTGGTGTTGGGAGCAACATTGGTATCTTGAATCTTGCCGCCGAGTTTCACCGTGTAAGTGCCGCGCCGCGTCGGAATGAAATCGGCGGCATACTGGCCCGGCGTATCTTCACTTAATGGATGCATATCCAGTTGCTTATCCTGGCCACCCATGCTCACGGTCACCACCAACGTGCTGACTCCCTCTAGCGGTTTGCCGTCGCTCGTCGTAGCGATATTGATCGCGACTGCGTTCTTCACGCCAACGATCGGCGGCTCTTCAACCCAACCCACTTCGACATCGTAAGGACCAACGGTAATCTTCGTATGAGCCGATGCGATCAGCGGCGCGGCCAAAGCCAGCATCAGCGCCGCGATCAAGGCCCACGGAAAAATCTTTGAACGCATGATTTGATCTCCTCTAAATGAATTGTTGTATTGAATAACGGCTGCCCTAAAAACCTTAGAGAGAGCGGTCACGCGCGTGGAGGCTGATCGGGCGGCGGAACGTCAATCGCTTCGGCAATCACATCGACTTCAAGACAATGACCCTGAAGCGATGGTCGAACAGCCGGCGAAAAAACCTTGCCGTAAAACGCCGCATCAAAAACATTTTGCTGCACGAGATCGGTGACACTTAACCCGGCGCTGCTAGGATGATCGTGCGGCGGATGCCAGGGATGACCCGGCAAGGTTTGACCATCGGGCGTTTGGCCGTATTCCTCGGCATCAATCTCTGCATGGACATGTGGATCAATCAGCCAAAAGTAGCTGAGTCCGGGCTGAACCAGCGCCACCCACACGCAAGTTACAACGCCAATAATCGCACGCCCGATGTGTGATTTCATGAGATGATGTGCTGAAGATTATACGTAGTCAGCTTTGAATGTCAATCGCCAAAAAGCAAGCAGGCCTCGCAGCGCGTGCCGTCAAATAAATAGCAGTCGAAGATCACAGTCGATCTTTTGCGCTCGTCGAATTTTCTTGGATTGGAGGCGTGGCTTTATCTGCGCGAGTGCGTTCTCGCGGCGCTGACTGTTTGCGCGCGCGGCGACTGGCAATCGACAAAATGATCACCAACACCATGAGCGGCAAACAATACACCAAGAGTTCATCGAGAATTCCGACGGAGCCATGCAATTGCGGTTGAAGCAAAATGGAGAGCAGCATATCAAACTACTTCAACGTCCCGATGGTCACACCATTCGAACTGAGCATGATGTCCAACGTGCCGCGATCCGTTAGATCGATCACGCGGTCATCCGGAAGATCAGATTGCCAGGTAAAGATCATCTGCGGTTGATCGGGTAACGCCGCAATGTTATCACCAATCACATCGATCTGCGCAACGTCACTCGGACCAAGTCCGATTACCTTGTCGCGCGCTGAAATCAGCACGATCGATCCATCAAACCCGATCGAGACGTCGGGTTCAAGATCGATCGTCGAGGTGGTGCTGATCGGAACTGAAGTCAAGTGGAGTTTGCTTAAAGCCGATTGCCAATCGCTGCCCGCGCGGCTGTTCAGCGGCACATCGACTGAGACGACTTGGCCGATCGAATATCGATCTAAAACGGCCAATAAGCCATTTAGTTCAAAGGCAGAAGCTTTCGGAACAATCAACAGATCGATGTCTCGATCCCAGAAGGGCAGCTGCTGTCCCAGTGCACTCAATAGCCCCGACGGGCTGCTCGATCCGCCGATCAAAATTTGTTTACCTCGCGGCGTGCGCACTAAGATCGGATGACCGTCAACATCCAATGCGACGACGTGCAGCTTGCTATCTGGCTGCCACGATAACGCGACGCCGATCAAAACCACGGCCATACCGCCTGCAAAGATCAATCGACGCAAAGTGAAGATGTTGGACAAGTTGGCAACTTGTCCAACTTTTATCCGCCATGTGATCGCAATCAAGATCGCGTAATAGACTAGCGGCACAATCGGGCTGACGTAACCCAACGCCAGCGGCTGGCCTTGAATCAGCGCGAATAAATGAATGACGTTGATCGTCCACGCCAAGAAGATCCACGCCGACCACGCGACGATCGATCCGATCGGAATGAAGATCAAGCCGGCGGCCAACGCGATCAATCCAAAGACCACCACACCCGTTTGAGCCGGTAAGACCAACGGATTCACGAGGAACGATACCCACGAGAATTGCTGAAAGTAATACATCAGCAGCGGCAGAGAGGCCACTTGCGCGGCCAGGGTGACGAGTAGTGCATCATTGATCACTTCGACGATTGTCTTGGCGAAGCGATTTGAAAAAACCCGCGTGATCAATCTTTGAGCCGCATTCGCAAACGATCGGGCATAGATGATCAAACCCAGTGTTGCGGCGAAACTCAACTGAAAGCCGACATCGAACAATGTGCTCGGATCGAGCAGCGTCATGATCGATCCCGCGGCGAACAACCAATTTAACGCACTGCCTTGTCGACCGAGATAAATCGCAAAAAGCGTGCCAATCCCCATGATGGATACGCGCGCCGCCGAGGCTGATGCGCCGACCATGATCGTGTAGGCGATCAACGCGATGACGAGCACCCAAAACGATCGGCGGCGGCCGAATAAGCGCACAGTCACCACTGAGATGATCGAAATCAGAATCGTGATGTTGTAGCCGCAGATATAAAAGCAACCCCGATGTGGCTTTCCAGATAAATGGGTCGCTGAACGATTCAGAGTGAGCTGTGCTGCCTATATTGACACGCTAAAGATTGGGCTTATACTAGTTCAGAGGGCGAGTCCGTCAATAATCCATTAAGCGGAATATTTCGGCTTAAAATCCTCGTAGTGGATATTATACAGAATTCTTAACATTATGCACTAGTTGGGCGGCTTGCACTTGCACCCACTTACTCTCTATGGAGGGGACATCATGTCTGAAAGTGTTTTTTTGAAGACAATTCTGTTCGAGTCACGAATGCACGAGCAGTGTTTGGGACCAAAACTTACGCTCTGGCAAATGTGACTTCGGTGTCCATGAGCGTCATTCCGGCTAGCAAAACACTCGGAAGAATCTTGGCAATTATTGGCTTTCTGTTGGCATTACCTCTGCTGTCCTTACTGAGGTTTCTCGACATTACGATCATTATGAGTTTCATACTCAGCATTTGCATTGGCGTTTTGGGTATTTACCTGATCGGACAGGCGAAACCCAGCTACGTGGTCAGAATAGGAAGTGCATCTGGAGAGTCAGATGGCTTGGTGTCCAAAGACAGTGAGTACATACAGAAAATCGTCGACGCAATGAATAAAGCCATCATACAGCGCGGTTGACCTATTTACGTTCAAGGTGCTTGGAGACAACTCGATGGTGCCCAACAAGCGCCTGCAGCCGACGCTGAACAGATGCCAGGTAGGCAAGTCGATCTGGCACATTCGCAGTGGTTCAAGGCGCGTAGATTCGCTCGCGGCTAATGCGCGAGCCGTTGGGCCGCATAATGTTAACCGAGAAACTATCCTAGGGTATAACGTATGAAGGAGGCGATATGATCGCAGACAGAGAATGGGTGCGTCGGAATATAGGCTTCGATCCCATCGCACGACCCGCGCCGGTATCGACCTTCTCGTTCACCGCGGCGGCTCGGCCAAGTAGCACCGCCGAGGACCTGCAGCGGGAGATCATCGACTTCGATTCCGAGTCGCCGGCGGGACGAGAGTTCTTCGCCTTCACGACGGCCACTGGCCTCTCGCGGTTCACGGACATCCCTTGGCCCGAAGGCCTGGCTCCGAAAACCGGGCCGAAACCGAGCGGCACTGGCCGCGGCCCGCTGCCACGGGCCGACGTGCTGGTCGTGACGTGGACCGTCGACGAGGGGCACGCGTTGAGCCGCGTGCTTACCCCAGGCAAGGATTCCCACAACGACTATCTCTCATATACACACAAGTTCAAGGCCATCTCCAGAAAGATGCGGAAGGGTTGTCCGGCGCTGCAAGCGAAGCGCCTGGGGGCGTACTGGACGACGAAGATTGGCAGCAAGAAGGTGGTCGTCTTCAAGTCCGATTCCCACCTCTCGCAGGATATTAAGAAGCTCCCCTCACGGGGCGGGACGCTCCCCAATTTCGACGTCTGGAAACAGATCATCGACGAGGTGCAGCCGGCGCTAGTTATCACGACGGGCACAGCCGGGGGCATCGGCACGTGGGGCGAAGTCGGGGACGTGGTGGTAAGTCCCATCGTGCAGTTCGACGGCATCAAGTGGCTGAAGAGCGCGCCGTTTCACAACGCCGTTTTCACCAGTAGCGCGCCGAAAACCACATTCTTTGCCAAATCCGAAGCGCTCTTCGCGGCGAACGCTGCGCAGCTCCCCCGGGACAACACCCGGCCGCCGAAGATCGTGCAGAGCGATGACCCCACGTCGTCGGTCGTGACAACGGATTTCTTCGGGTTCGACACGTCCGACAACCATTACGGCCTTCAGGGCCTGGGTGACGTATCGGAGATGGGCGACGCCATCTTGGGTCTGGTCGGCAGTCAGATGGCGAAGCCGCCCCGCTGGGTCGCGGTACGCAATGTCTCGGACCCGCAAATCAAGGCCGAGGGCACACTCAAGGAGCAAGCCGCACTGGCGGCCAACATCTACAAAGCCTTCGGTCGCTGGAGCACGGTTTGCAGCGCGATCGTCTGCTGGGCACTGATTGCCGCCGAGTAACAGGGCAGTCGGTCGAATTGGCGGGCGGGTCAGGGGCAATGTTACGCGGGCCTCGCCGACTGATCCGCGAGCCGGCTCTTCCGAAGTTGGCAGCCGCCCAACACGCGCACAGATTGTGTGAAAACTCAACGTGGTAAGACCGTTTAAATGGTTGCATAGAAGACGCCCAGTGATGAATTGGGCGTCTTCGCTTTTGAGTACATGACAAGATTGACGGAGTTGTGATCAAGCCGCAAATATAAAAGCAACCCGGATGTAGTTTTTTAGATAAGCGGGTCGCTAGTTGACCGCGCTTCGGATCAATGTCCTTAATTCCCAGATGTGGACGCAGGGTCGTACACTCAGCCAAGTTCAACCCGGTCTTATGTGGCGCACAGCCGCCACATAAATCCTTAATACGTTGGGTGCAGGCGGTGACGCGGCGGCTTCAGCAACTGAACAACGAGGGCCGCACGACGGTTCAGCTGACCACCGATGCGCCAGCCCGTGTATTGACTTTGCCATAAAAAGTATGGTATGGTTAGCGCATGGTTAACCAACGAGCAAGCGCGAAAGTAAAAATTACATTTTCACTTGATGCGGCTGTTGCCCAAAAAATAAAGAGGCTCGCCGCAGAAATGTCGCCGGAGACTTCTTACTTCGGCGGATGAAAGAATAATCAGACGGCCGTGATCATTCAGGCCGTTAATGCTTTATGGGATCGTCGCCATCCACCGGCGAATTAGGCGGAAGAATACCATAATTCTTCCGCTCAATACATAGTTGGGCAACCACTTCATGAATTTCAAAAGCCATAATCTCTTTATGGCTATTGTCGTTTCGCTCCGAGAATTCTTCCCGAAATGACTGTTGCGATGATTGAGGAATTTCTGGATGTGCCATAACAAGGAGAAAACAAAAAATGAGAAACGTTGTCTTTGCCATCAATATCACCGTTGACGGCTGCTGCGGACATGAATCGGTAGTCGCCGACGACGAACTGCACGAGTACTTTACCGGGCTCCTGCGGGATTCAGACATTGAAATTTTCGGGCGCAACACTTATCATCTGATGTATCCGTACTGGCACGATGTCGCAATGAATCAATCGGAATCAAAAGCGACCAACGAATTTGCCCGCACGTTCGATTCGATACCGAAGATCGTCTTTTCAACAACATTGAAGAGCGTGGAGTGGAACAACACAACGCTTCTGCGCTCAAACCTTCAAGAAGAGATCGTGAAACTGAAACAACAGCCGGGCAAAAATATTTCCGTCGGCGGGTTGAACATTGCATCGCAACTCGCTCAGTCTGGTCTGATCGATGAGTATCGTTTTCTCATTCAGCCGATCGTTGCAGGAAAAGGTCCCCGCTTGTTCGAATCGGACAAGAATCTTACATTGGAACTTATCGGATCAAAAACGTTTCGCTCAGGCGTAGTAGAATTGCACTATAAAAATATTCACAAATAATAAGGAGATGACATCATGCTTATCGTTCGCGAAGTCGTCACGGTGCGAGTTTGTCAGTAAGGCTTTGCGCCTTTTTAATTGCCAACGTTCTGGCAGGTTCGTGGTTGCCCAACACAGCGTTCTCAGAAACAACCTCATCATGGGCGCTCCTGAGATCTTCATCAGACTCGCCATTTCAGGCAAATTCGCGTTAAACGTCAAGAGCAATGCAAAAATTCAACAAAATCGCGCCAGCAGTTAAACGCCAACAA
>JBGQGR010000127.1:0-7487 GCA_041497495.1 Anaerolineae bacterium
CGCCGTGCGCTTTGCCGAAATCTACGACGACCCCGATCGATCGGTTGTGCCCGATGAGGTGGTCTATTCGTTTGTAGAATTTGAAAAGTGGCTGCTGGATCAAACAAACTGATGCGTGACGAGTGACACCTGCACCGCACTGCAACGCCGCAGTGCGGTGCAGGTGTGCGTGACAAATGATGCTCACACATCACGTATTACCTTATCACTCTTCACTTCCCTCTATTCAAAAACTTCTTCACCGCTTCCCGTCGATATTCCGTATCCCATAGGGGCGGAAATTCTGCACGTTCGGCTTCCATCGCCAGTCCTTCCGTGTGGGCCAGACTCAGGCGCAAGATTCTTTTTGCCGCTTGTGTCGCGTGCGGGGGGTTCGATGCGATCTGCTCGGCGATCTTGATCGCTTCATTCACGGCTTCATTCGCTGGAACGATTTGATTGATCAAGCGCAGCGTTAAAGATTCTTGCGCCGACAATACTCGGCCGGTGGTTAGCAGTTCGAGCGCGCGTGAATACCCGACGGCGCGCAGCAAGCGCTGGCCGCCGCCCCACGCCGTGGCAATGCCCAACTTGCTGTGCACAAAACCGATGTCGGCATCTTCGGACATGATCCGTATATCGCACGCGACGGCGACTTCTGCACCGCCGCCGCGCGCCGGACCGTTGATCGCCGCGATCGTCGGACAGGGCAGCGCTTCCAATCGGGCTAAAGCATCACCCATGATCGTTGCCAGGCGCAAGCCGTCGGCGCGTGATGGATAACTTTGCAGCTCTTGAATATCTCCGCCGCTGATAAATGATCGACCTGCGCCGGTGAGGATCAATGCGCACAGATTCGGTGTGTCGTGCGCGCGCTCGATCGCATCGGCAAACGAGCTCATCGCGCTCCAGCTCAACGCATTGCGCACCTCCGGTCGATTGACGATCAATTGACCGATGCCGCGCGCATCCGCTTGAAATTCGATTTCAGACATGGCACTATCTCCCCGCACAAGATTCGGCACAGTGAACACTTTCAACACAGGAAAGTTGCGCCGCGCGCCAGCCGGTCAATTTTGCATGTGCTGTGCAATTGGAGTATACTTTCGCGCGCAGCCAAAGTGCTCGATCCCTCAATCGATCCCAAATCAAAATCAACAGGAGACGACAACGATGGCCATACTTTTCAAGTATTTGCACATTCTAACTATGTTCTCGGCGGTCGGCGTGTCGTTCGGCACGTCCATTCTGACGCGGCGTGTTTCACATTCGGGCAACGTCAACGCGATCAAAACCGTATTTGGTTTGGCGAAGCCGCTGGGTCAGGCGGTGCCGATCTTGTTTCTGATCGGCTTGGCTTTCGGCTTATTGACGGCAGCCGCCACTCCCTGGGATTTCTTCAAGCCGTGGCTGTTGATCGCTTACGCGCTCATGGCTATTGCGTTAGGTGTGAGCGGTGCGATCGTTGCGCCGTGGAGCGCCCGCGTCGGCAAAGCGACGGCGATGAATCAGGGCGATACGCCCTCAGCCGAGCTGCAAGCGGCGATCGCGGACAGGCGCATCGACACCGCCTTTTGGATCACGAACAGTGTGATCGTTTTGCTCGTCTTCGATATGGTTTTCAAGCCATTCAGTTAATCAGAGTGAGCCGGGCGCGCGAGCGTCCGGCTCATTTTGTTTGAAGCGGGGGGAACAAATGAAGAACGTTATCTATCTGCGCTTTGCAGGTCTATGCGCGATTCTGTCCGGCATCGCGTTTGTTATTTTGGGCAATCAACTGTTATTCTGTGCTGTTGATGTTGGGCGGATTGTTGACTTCGGTCGTGCTCGTCGCATTGTACGATCAACTGCACGAATCAGATGCGGCCTGGTCGATGCTTGCCGTCCTGATCGGGCCGCAGCACCATATCCACGCGCCCGACCGGCTGCCACGTCTTCCAGAAAATTTTTTCCTTTTCTAGCTGCAAGAATTCGGGCTGGACGTACCAGCGCGCGGGCAGCGTGCTGGCGCGGGATAGATCGCTGGGGGGTTGAAAGTCGCTGAGATCGATATTCATGGCTGCTCTCCGCTCAGTTGAAACGTGCGGCGATTATGCCGCGAAAGGCTGAGAAGGTCAATTTATTATATGCAAAATTATTTTAATATATGAACACGTGCGTTGAAAATAAAAGGCCCCTCGATCGCGTGTACAGCCGATCGAGGGCGTGTGGTTTAGATCGATTGATTACTTTGGCGCGTACGGATCGTCCGACTCCAGCGGCTTGGTTGCGAGTAAGCCATTCGCAAAAGCTGTGGCATAGGGCAGTGCTCCATCCGATGCGGTTGCCGCAAAATCATCCAGCCCGTATTGCGAAGGCAGCATCTTCGGCGTGCGGTTTGATCCGGTCGACGGGTAATACCACGCGCGCACGGTCGCGCCACATGGCACTGCCACAATGGTTGTCTTCAGAAATTGTCCGGCATTGACCGGGATGGCGGCGTGCAGCCAGCCTTCCGGCCTGAACCACGATCCGAAGTGACTGCGCAGCGTAATCGTTCCGCTCGTCGGCGCTTTGTCGTGCGAGGTGATTGTTACCGTGCATTTGTTGAAGCACAATTTATCGGCGGCGGTGAGATACGTCGAGGTGGACGCCGCCATATAAAATCCGCCGCCGCCGCTTTGATGCTGCAGCTCCACATCGATGCGCAGTAACGCGCCGTCGGCCACCTGTTTGGCGCTGTAGTCGACGATGACCGGCGTAACGAAACTGCCGCTGCCAAATGTATCGCTCGTCGCATTCGCCAGCCAAATGTAGTTGCCGTGGCTGTCCTGCTTGTAAACGCTGACTTTGATCCGATTGGTCGCCCAATCGGACGAACCGGAGGCGGCGACGGTCGCCGTATCTTTGCAGGCTGCGGCGGTGAGAAGGCCAACGCTGCCGCTCAGCCCTGCAGCGCCGATCGGGCTGGCGATCAAGCCGACGAGCGCCGCCAAAACAATTAACATGGACAAAAACTTCTTCATATCGATCTCCTTGATTTTGGAAGTTAGAAGTCGGCTATTGGAGATTAGAAAACGCGCGAACGGTGAATCCAACTTTCAATCTCTAATTTCCAACATCTACTTGTTCAAACAAATCTTTCTCTTTACGAAGCTGCCCATTCGGCGCCGGTTCCACTAACCGAAAGTGCTCATAGCCCATCAGGCGGCGATGAAAGATGCGCGGGACGCGATCGAAAAACCCTCCGCCGCTACCGGACAATTGACTGGCGTGACATTGCGATGCTGCGCGCTTGACCGTGATGTACGGCCAGATGTCGATCTGCGTGGTCGGCGGATAATCGTGCTTGGCGATCTCGGCAATGTCGATGTCGTTGTTGCGGCCAAATTTATTTTTCTTCGGTCGAAGAAACAGGCTGACTTTAATCACAAAGTTAAACAATGCTTTCGGAAAGACATGCCAATATAATTTTTGCGGTTGATACGGTGCGCCAGCGTCGGGAAATCGATTCGGATCGCCCGCGGCCTGAAACGCCTCGGTTGCCCGATGATGCAAGAAAATATGATCGGGATGGCCGTAGCCGCCAAATGGGTCGAACGTGACGACGACCTGCGGCTTGATCGATCGAATGAGTTCAACCAACTTGCGCGTGACTTCATCCGGCTTGGCATTGATCAGCGCGCGCGGATCGGTGCTCTCAGGTGAGCCGGTCATGCCGGAGTCGCGGTAGCCCAAGAAGTGCAGGCCGGTCAAGCCGAGTTTATCGGCGGCGCAGCGCAGTTCTTGGCCGCGCAGTCCACCGACGCGCTGATCTTCTGGCAGATGCTCATACGGTTTCAATCTTTCCGCATCGACCGTGCCGACTTCACCGCGCGTGCCGCAGGCGTAATGCACATCTGTGCCTTCACGTGCGTATTTGGCGATCGATCCGCCGGTGCCGAAAGTTTCGTCGTCGGGATGCGGGAAGATGAACAATAAGCGTTTGGTAAAGGACATACTGTCACTTTTTAAAATTTGAATTTAGAAGCGTGTGCAATTCGATCTGCCTGAGACTTCCATTGAAAATTGTAACACACCTTGCGCGCCTGTACCTGATCACTCTTCGAGCGATTCGATGATGGCGCTGCCGGTTGAAGCCAGCACGATGATCTCATCCGGCGAGGCGGCGGAAGTGCGCGGCAATGCGGTGAGGATAATGCCAACGGGGATGGTGATGAGTGCGGCGATAAACGGCCAGCGCGCGTCGATCGTGAAGAGCAGGCCGGCTAGAGCAGCGGCCAGGTTGCGCGCTAAAGCCGACAGAGTTTCATTGACGCCTAACGCCAGACCGCGTGCCGCCCGATCGGCTTGGCCGGCAATCTGGGCATTGGCTAATTCACGCACGGGCGCGAGTGACCCGATCAAGAAATAGCCGATCATCACTGGCAGTCGATCAGTTGTCGATGAGTGCAGCAAGATCAACATCGAAGCAAAACCTAACGCTTGCCCCAAAATCAATCCGCGTCGAGGTCGATGTGCAGCGAGGCGGCCGAGGCCGATCGCTAAGGTCGTCATGCCGATCGCTTGGGCAGTCCCGCCGAGTGTGTTGACATCGGCGATGCTCCAGCCGAATGCGCCTAGATAATTTGCCACCAACACCGTGCCGATCGACATCGCAAAAATACAAAGGTGATGCGGGCGAAGAAAGGCGCCATCGGTCTCAGCGCTTTGAGTTGATGCAGCATCGGGCGATGGGTAGAGCGGGCCGATCGGTGTCCGTGCGCGGCGTGGCTGGTCAACGTAAAAGTGACAATCATCGAGATAAAGAAGATCGCGCTGGCGATCAAGAACAGCGGCGGTGTGCCGATCGATTCGCTCAAGCGCCCGCCGATGAACGGCGCGATGATGCCGCCCGCTGCAAAGGAGGCAAAGTTCAGCGTCAAGGTTTGCTCTAGCGAAGTGGTGCTGGCTTCAGACACGTAGGTATTGATTGCCGGAATGCAAAACAATGCAACGTGATAGATCAATACACCGGGCACGATCGCGCGCCAGTCGGCGGCCAAGCCCATCATGATCGAAGCGACGCCGCCTAAAGCCCAACCAACGATCATGACTTGCTTGGGATCAAATCGATCGGCCAGCCAGCCGCCGGGAATGAATGAACACGCGGCAAGGAAGGCGGCAATCGCCAGCACCGTGTCGACTTGTTCCGGCGTGGCGCCAAGCTGCTCCATATACAGCGGCAGAATGTAAAGGAACAAGCCTTCGCCGCTGCCCCATAAAAACAGCGCCAGCATGACGAGTTTGTTATCGCGGGACATGGGGACAATGAGCAATGAACAATTAACAATGACCAAGGAAGAGTGACGAGAGAAAAAGTGGTGCGTTGTGTATAGGGCGTTACGGAACACGCACCACACAATACGTCATTATTTGCGAGTGTGTTCCGCTATGAAATCTCCAATCTTTTGAAAGGCCAGCTCTTTATCCAGATCCTCGGTGATGACGTGCCCGCCGCGATCGAGGATGAGTTTTTCCTTGTGAACCGATCGCACGCGCGGCCAGATGTAGTCGGCATTTTTGATCGAAACGACGCGATCATGCCGGGCGAAGATGAGCAGTAGCGGACAATAGATCATGCGCAGCTCAGATCGAGTGCGGCGCATCAGATCGTACATCTCGGCGACGGCGCGAGTGGGATTGTGGGTGTAATCGGCGTGCTGCAACAGCGCTGCTTCATCATGCAGATTTGCCAGGTTTTTGATCGAATACGGTTTGAAGCGCCAAAGAAATCGCGCAAAGGGCATGCGTCGATCAGGCGTGAGGATCGGCGGAGCCAGGGCGACGACGCCGTTGATCAAATGGTGTTCGGCCAAATGCAGACCGATCAAGCCGCCCAGCGACAGGCCGATAATCCAGACTTGTTGGCGGCGTTGACGCAGTTCGGCCACGGATTCTTTGGCCGAGGCGACCCAATCGCGCCAAGTCGCTTGCGCTAAATCTTCTGGCGAGGTGGCATGCCCGGCCAAGCGCACACCGCGAACGGTGTAATTTCGATCGGCCAGATATTCGCCGAGCGGCCGCATTTCTTTGGGCGCGGCGGTAAAACCGTGGAGCAGCACACACCCGATCGGGCCGCGATCAAACGCAAACGGCTGCACTTGATCGGGCGTGGCACCGCGCACTTTGAAGTTCGACATCGGTTTAGCTCAGCACCTTTTCGCGCTCGCGGGTTGCGTCCGACGCGTCCTGGCGGCGTTTGGCGTCGCCCAACAACAAAAGGCCGATGGTGTAGATGGCGGCGGCGATGGGGACGGCGAAGATGAAGCCCCAGATGCCCAGCAGCTGCGCGCCGATCAACAGCGAGATGATCACCAGCAAAGACGGCATGCGCAGCGATTTGCTTAACAGGCGCGGGGTGATGAAGTTGAATAAGACAACTTGATAGAGGACCAGCACCAGGATCAACCAGAATGTAGTGGGCGAGCCTTGCAGCAAACCGACGAGCAGCGGGATGAGTAAACCAATCGGGCCGCCGATGATGGGGATCAGCATCAATATGCCGGTCGCCACTCCAGTCGCAATCGCCGAGCCGACCCCCAGGATCGTCATCAAGATGATCACGCCCAAGCCGTAGATGATGCCCTGCAATAATGTGCCGCGCAAAAATCCGCCAAAGGTGCGCTCGAGCGTGTTAATGGCGAATTGCACGTCGCGTTGATAGCGTTTGGGAATGGACAGCATGAGCTGCTCCATCAATCGCCCGCCGTCGATCATGACCAGGACGCTGAGGAAAACGACGAGCAGAAATTGGGCGATGCCGGTCGCTAAAGCTAAACCGAACTGCACCAAGCTGGTGCCGAACGCGGCCAATTGCGAGGCGAGCTGCCCGATAAATTCTTGCGGCTGTGGCAGCGGAATTTGAGCCGGATCCAGCTGCAGACGCGTGATCAGAAATTCGCGCACCGAGTTGAGCCAATCGCTGACGCGTTGAATACTCTCCGGCAGATTCGTGGCCTGCTGTTGAACGGTGACGGCCAACGCGCGGACTTGTTCCACGACCAAGGGCACTAAGGCCAGGATGATGATGACGATCCCGGTTACGAGCAGCGAATATACAATGAGGATGGAGAAGCCGTAGGAGGGATGCTCCAACCGATCGGCCCACTTGTCGCCCCAACGTTTGCGCAGCCACGCGCTGAAGCGCGGCGCAGAGAGTTGATGAATGAGCTTGACCAGCGGTTGCAGACTGAAAGCGATCAACCAAGCGAGTGCCAGCAACAGCAGCACATTGCTCAGGCTTAACAACGCTTGACCCAGTTTTTCGATCAAGTAGATCGAAACGGCGATGGTCAGCAGGACGACGAGCGTTCGAGTGGCAGATCGATCTTGATCCACGCGGCCTCCTAGGGTGAATGCCGAGTGCGGTATGTGGCGATTGTACAATGACATGGAGACAATGACAAATGACCAATGAAAAATGACCCATGAACAATGTGCAATGATCGGTGTGTTATACTGGCTTTGGCAATAAATCAGAGATCAGA
>JBGQGR010000128.1:0-7486 GCA_041497495.1 Anaerolineae bacterium
ACACCGGATCCAGCGAGGCGACTGGCTCATCGGCCAGCACGAGTTTAGGCTCTTGCATCAATGCGCGGGCGATGCCCACGCGCTGCTGCTGTCCGCCCGATAACGAATCAGCCCGCACGTAGGCTTTGTCGCGCAGGTCCAGCTGATCAAGGTTATCAAGTGCGCGCTGTCGATCTTCAGGGGAAAAATAATTGAATAAGCTCTGATACGGTGGCACATAGCCCAAGCGCCCTGACAACACATTCGTCAGAACCGACGAGCGTTTCACCAGATTGAATTGTTGAAAAACCATGCCGATCTGGCGGCGAATATTGCGCAGATCCGTGCCGCGCGCCGCCGTGACGTCAACTCCATTCCAAATGATCTTGCCCGAGGTCGGTTCGATCAAGCGATTGATACACCTCAACAAAGTGGATTTACCGGATCCACTCAAACCAATGACGGCTAAAAATTCGCCGTCTTGAACTTCGAAACTAACATCCTTCAATGCGAGGGTGCCATTGGGATAAGTTTTGTTGAGATGCTCGACGATCAACATGTTGACCTCCTTGGCGTCATTGCGAGTCGCCGAAGGCGGCGAAGCAATCTCAACCATCCTTAAAGAGAGTGCTTCGTCGTGCCTAAGGCACTCCTCGCAAAGACAGAGATTAGTTGATTCAAAATTGGGCAGAGGAGGTATGCTCCTCTGCCCAAATTCACTCGACAAGCAATTGGAACTACTTGACTAAGGACGCCGGATCAACGCCCGCTTTTACCAACAAGGCATTAAAGGCATCATAGAAAGTCGGATCAATCTTGACGAGGGCGTTGTAGCTGTACAGACTCTTCAGCATAGCCTTGCCGCCCGCATCACCGGAAATGAACAGCAAGCCGTTGACGGTCGCATCAACAATCTTCTGATCGAGGCCCTTGATGTGCTGCAGGCCGTCGTTCGGGATGTTGTCGGTCAAGAAGAACTGACTGACCTTATCGAGGATGTCCGGATAGGCTGTCGTGACAGGCTTCGAGTCCGTGCGGACATCGACGAAGGTAGCACCCGCATCGCAGTCGCCCTTGTATACGGCGATCGCCACGTTGTCGTGCGAACCGGCATTCGTGGCCGCCTTGAGATCCTTATCGGGATCAATCCCATTCGCTTTCAACACAATACGCGGAATAATGTAGCCCGAAGTCGAGTTCGGATCGACGAAGCAGAAGGTCTTGCCCTTCAGATCGGCGATGGTCTTAATCCCCGAATTGTTATTGGCGATGAACTGACCCTGATAGAAATTCTCGAGCTTGCCTTTAAAGCTGCGCAGCGAGACGAGCACCGGCACAATTTGATACTTCGCTTCGGCCAGCAGCACCGAGAATGTATTCAAGAAACCAAACTGCGCGTGACCGGAGCCCATCGCTTCGATCGAGGCCGCGAAGTTAGTGCCGACTTCGATCTGATAGGTCAGGCCGGTGAGCTTGGACAAGCAGTCGGCAATGGCGGTGCCGGCTTTGGTGATCGTGCCGACATCACCTGACGGGACAAACGTCATCACGATCGGCTTGTCAGGCGCACCCAACGTGCCGGCAGCGGCCGTCGGCATGCCGTCCAGCTTAGTGCAGTTCGGCGGCGGAATCGTCGCAGTCGGAGGCGGAGCAGTCGGAGCAGTAGTGGCGGCAGGCGCCGTCGTCGCTTGTGGCGGTACAGCTGTCGGTTGAGGCGGAACGGCGGTTGGCTGCGGCGCAGTTGTCGGCACAGCCGTAGCCACTGGTGCGCAGGCTGACAGCACCATCGCCAGCAGGGATAACAACGATACAAGCACATACAACGAGCGTTTGTTAAACATCTTTCTCTTTCTCCTTGTTGAATTTGGAAGTGAGGTGTGCTAAGCAGCTAGACTGTCAATATGGATTCAGTAAGCTTTACAGGCAATCACCTCCTTAATGTGTGGACTGCGTTTCGATATATCGAGGACTAACAACCCAGATGGTACAACACTTGTGCGCAGATGGCAAGTAAATATATTGAAACCAGATTTCAATCACGAACCATGAAGCAGCCGCAAGCCGATCGGGTTGCCGAAACCGATTCGATTATGGCTTGTCGATCGTGATGAAATGCGGATCGACCCGGTTGTTGATCGAACTAATCTCAACATCTTCGTGAATCAGCCCGGCCCAAAAATAAAGCGGATCGCGCGGCGGCTTTTCAGTCAGGTGAATACCGCCGGTCACGATCGCGCGCTTGCCCGGCGGCAGGTAATAATATTTCACGCCGTTGACTTCTTTCACGATCAAATCATTCGGGCCGCCCACCGACCAGCGAAACGGGTAGTTGCGCTCGCTCGTATCAAAATCAATGCCCACGCGCCACGCGCCGGATTCTTCGGCAAAACCAGGCACGTTGTAATTTTGATCCATCTCATAAACGTAGCCGGGGTTCGGGCCGCTGGTCCGAATCGCCACCGGACCATAGTTATCAACGGTCAGTGTGAAGTACAACGTCTGCCCGACTAACAATGAATCCGCCGAGAAATTTACGGTGCCATCTGCGATTTCAGCCTGCGGGATACCTCCATCCTGAATCGTCAAGGTGTCAGACGCGACAGTGACTTGTCCAACACTGTCTTCTGCTCGCGCCGTAATGATATAAGTTCCATCGGGCGGTGGATTTGCGCCGAGATCAACTCCAGCGTCATAATCGAATTCGTGCAGACCGGAATCGCCGACTGCGCGTCCGCCCTGTTTTTCCGCCAGCAGATAAGGGGTGCAATCCAGATCGGGTCGATCAGCAGGTGGCGTCGTTGAACCATTACACAAAATATTCTGCACTGAAACATACAAAGTCGCCGGCTTATTCAAGCCCACGTTAATCGTTGTGCGATCGGAGATACTATCTTGATTAGGTGTAAAGACTTTGGGGATAACCGTGAAGGTTTTAAATTGCGGCGCAGTCGCGTCGCCGCCCGTGATCGTCAATGTGCCTTCTAGCGATTGACTGCGGCCAGATTGATCCTTCGCTTCAACGATCCATTTGTATGGTCCATCGGGCAGCAGCTGCCCGTCGATCACGCCGCCGAACAGTACGTCATACGCGCCGGTCGATCGAAACTGATCTTGCCGAAAGAAATATTTCTGTCCAGCGCTTGATTCAAAATAGATCGACAGATTCGCATCGCTGCTCAACTCATAATGCACCAACGTGGCGTCGGCTTGATTGTCGCCATTGGGCGAAACCGTATCGGGCGCGAAAGAAGCTTTTGCCAGCAATGGACGCGAGCCGCAGCCCGCGAGGAAAATCATCAACCCGATGGTCATCAGCAGTCCCGATCGAAATCGCACCGTGCTCCTCCAATATCGAACTTCCCATTTTACAGTCGGGCAGTCTAACTGATGGAGGATGATGTGTCAAGCGTCTGCGTTTACGGACTCGCCAAGATAGGTTACAATCTTGCAACTTCATTCAATTGAGATCATCGATGCACACTTATCGCGAAGCACTGGACATTCTAAATCGATTCGTCAACTACGAGCGATCGCAGCCGTCGATCTATTCGCCCGAAACGCTGAACCTCGATCGGGTCAATCTGTTACTCGATCGGCTGGGACGGCCCGATCGGCAGTTCCGCGCGATCCACATTGCAGGCACGAAAGGCAAAGGCTCCACTGCGGCGATGATCGAATCGGTTTTGCGCACGGCCGGGTATCACACCGGATTGTATACTTCGCCGCATCTGCATACTTTCCGCGAGCGAATGCGCGTCAATAACGAATTGATCTCAAAGGAAAACTTTGCCGCAACATTCAATTCGATCGAGCCGCACGTCAATGCGATTGAAGGCATCACCTGGTTCGAGATCGTCACGGCACTCGCCTTCACTTATTTCGCGCAATCGAAAATCGATGTCGGCGTGATCGAAGTCGGTCTGGGCGGGCGGTTCGATGCAACGAACGTGCTGAGACCGATCGTGTCGGTGATCACGTCACTCAGCATGGATCATATGAAGCTGCTGGGCAATACGATCGAGCAAATCGCTTTTGAAAAAGCGGGCATCATCAAGCCGAAGATACCGGTCGTTAGTTCGCCGCAAAGGCCGGAAGCACTCGCCGTGATTGAGAAAACCGCAAAAGATCGGAATGCTCCTTTGATCGTTGTTGGAAAAGATGTGATTTTTGAAATGAGGGCCTCTTCGATCGGTGGGCAAGAATTTATTTACCAGCCTCAAGCCGGAGCGTCCTTATCCGCAACGCTGCTAGGACAGGCAGCTCCGGCGGCGGAGCTGACGCTCCACCGCGAGCACCGATATACGATTCCGTTGCTTGGTGCGCACCAAATCAGCAACGCGGCAACGGCGATAGCCAGCCTAATGGTAGCCGAACAACAGGGCTTGTCGATCACGGATGAGACTATTGTCAGCGGCTTGGCGAATGTGAAGTGGCCCGGTCGCTTGGAAATTCTCAATCGCGATCCATTGCTCGTCGTCGATGGGGCGCATAATTCAGACTCAGCGCAGAAGTTAGCGCAATCATTGCGCGACATTTTCGGCGATCGAGCGTGGACGCTGATCGTCGGCATCTCGGCCGACAAAGACATTCCCGCGATCCTCGATGAGCTGATACCAATCGCATCGCGCGTCATCGTTACACGCGCGCATAACGTCCGCGCCGCCGATCTGGAAGCATTGGCAGAGAAAGTTACGCAGTACAACATGCAGCCCTCGATCGCCAACACGGTTCATGAGGCGATCGATCTCGCACTGAACGACCACAACGCGATCATCATCACTGGATCGCTCTTCACCGTAGCCGACGCGCGGGAAGCGTGGTTTGATCGATCGGGTTTATCATTGCCCGAAAAAGATGAGTGATCGGTAATCGGGCTGCAAGCTGCAAGTTGCAGGTGACTTGCCTCGGCCACTGGCGACTTGCCCACTTGCACATCAGCCTGAATGTATGCGACAATAGACTTATTGGAGCAGAATGAGAGCAGGCAATTTGCAATTTCAAACATGGATGAACGAAGCGGCGATGAGTGAATTGAATCCGCAAGCTGCAACCGAATGGTTCAAGCCGGCAATGCGGCCGCGCACGGTCGATGGCACACTCGAAGCGCCATTGCTGCCGGTGCGCGAGACCGTCTTGTTCCCGCACATGATCACCCCGCTGTTCGTGGGCCGCGATCGATCGATCAAAGCGATCGAGGCGGCGCAAGCCAACAACGAATCATTGATCGTCGTCACGCAGCGCGATCCGGAAATGGAAGACCCGCGACCGGAAGAGCTGTACACCATCGGCACTGAAGTTTTGATCGGGCGCGCGCTGCGCATGCCTGATGGTACGACGAGCGTATTGACCCAAGGCCAACGCCGCGCCCAGATCATCGAGTTCACGCAGATCGAGCCTTACCTGCGCGCGCGGGTGCATCTGATCGATGATCCGATCACCAAACCGCCGGCCACGGAAGCCTTGATGCGCGCCGTGCTGGCGTTGTTCGAAAAAGTGATCCATCTTAATCGGGCTTTACCCGAAGACGCGTACGTGTATGCGATGAACGTGACCGAGCCGGGTTGGCTGGCCGATCTCGTCGCATCCACGCTCGATCTGGAATTGCCGATCCGCCAGGAAGTGTTGGAGGTACTCGAGCCTGCATCGCGCTTGCAGCGTTTGTCGATCTTACTGGCGAAAGAATTGGATGTCCTGGAACTCGAAGATCAAATTCACACGCGTGTGCAGCGCGAAGTCGATCGCAGCCAGCGCGAATATTATCTGCGCGAGCAAGTGAAAGCGATCCAGACCGAGTTGGGCGAAGGCGATCTGGCCTCGCAGGAAATGAGCGAACTGCATGATAAGATCAACGCCAAAACTTTTCCAGATGAGATCAAAGCCCGCGCCGAAAAAGAAATCGCGCGGTTGTCGCAAATGCCGGCCATGGCGCCCGAAGTCGGTATCATCCGCACTTATCTGGATTGGCTGATCGATCTGCCGTGGTCGGAAGCGTCGGAAGACAATCTGGATGTGGCGCACGCCGCCGAAGTTTTGGATCGGCAGCATTACGGGTTGCCCAAAGCCAAAGAGCGCATTCTGGAATACATCGCCGTGCGCAAATTGGCCGCCGATAAAATGCGCAGCCCAATCTTGTGTTTCGTCGGGCCGCCGGGCACGGGCAAAACATCATTAGGCAAATCGATCGCGGAAGCATTGGGCCGCAAATTCGTGCGCGTCAGTTTAGGCGGCATTCGCGATGAAGCCGAGATTCGCGGGCATCGCCGCACGTACATCGGCGCGATGCCGGGCCGCATAATTCAAACCATGCGCCGCGCCGAAACGATCAACCCCTTGTTCATGCTAGACGAGATCGATAAAGTGGGCAACGACTTTCGCGGCGATCCATCGGCGGCTTTGTTGGAAGCACTCGATCCCGAACAGAACTTTGCTTTCAGCGATCATTATCTGGAAGTTGCGTACGATCTTTCCAAAGTCTTGTTCGTCACCACGGCCAACTCGCTCGATACGATTCCCCCTGCTCTGCGCGATCGCATGGAAGTGATCGAGTTCAGCGGCTATATCGAAGAAGAGAAGTTGGCGATTGCGAAGCACTTCTTGATCCCGAAGCAGCTCAGCGAGCACGGCATCACGGCCGAGCAGCTCCGCCTGAACGATGAGACCGTAAGATCGATCATTCGCGAATACACTTACGAGGCGGGCGTACGCAATCTCGATCGCGAGATCGCCAACATCGCGCGCAAGACGGCGCGTAAAGTCGCCGAGAGTAAACGCTTCAGCCATCAGATCACGCCGGCACTTCTGGATAAATTCCTGGGCCCACCGAAATATACTTTTGGCCGCAGCGAAGCGAAAGACGAGATCGGCGTAGCGACGGGTGTGGCCTGGTCCGAAGGCGGCGGCGATATTCTGCCGATCGAAGTGTCGTTGATGCGGGGCAAGGGCGGCTTGATGCTCACCGGGCAACTCGGCGACGTGATGCAGGAGTCGATTCAGGCCGCCATGTCGTACGCCCGATCGCGTGCCGACCAATTGCACATCGAGACGAACAGATTTGACAAGACCGATGTGCACGTTCATGCACCGGAAGGCGGTATTCCCAAAGATGGCCCATCAGCCGGGATCACGGTGGCGACCGCCTTGATCTCGGCTTTCACCGAGCAGCCTGTCCGGCGCGAAGTGGCGATGACCGGCGAGATCACTTTACGCGGCCGCATCCTGCCGATCGGTGGACTGAAGGAAAAAGCGATGGCGGCTCATCGCGCCGGGATCAAGACGTTGCTCGTCCCCAAGAAAAACGAAAAGGATCTCGTCGAGATTCCCAAGAAAATTCGGGACGATCTTAAAATTATTCTGGTTGAGCATATGGATGAAGTGCTGACTGCGGCGCTGCTGCCGAAAGCCAAGCGCACGCCACAAATGACTCGCCTTAAGAAAGCCAAAACACCGCGAAAACGATCGCGTCTGAACTGAGGCCGGCTTGCAAGGTGATTCCATTTGGAGCCGAGGC